>JBJOMF010000118.1:0-6319 GCA_046052505.1 Bacteroidota bacterium
CATTGCCGGGTGAGAGCAGATTATCATAAGTTTACATCCGCATGGGAAACAGTGATATCCTCCGCAACTTCCTTCAAAACGTACGGACCACCTCCTGGCTCGAATGGGTGAGCACAGCCGCACAGATCCTGAGTGTTTGGTATGCCCGAAAGAACGATGTACGAGTATACCCGACCGGCATCATCGGCGTCCTGCTCGCCTCCTATCTCTATTTTTTTTCCATCCACCCTCCCTTATATGCCGATGGCACTCTCAACCTGTACTATTTTATCATGAGTATCTACGGTTGGTATAATTGGCTACAAAAAAAAGATGCCGATCACCTTGCCTTTCCCATTCGTTGGTGCGCCCGACGGGAACGTGTGGCCGGGCTGGTGCTATTCGCCGGCGTATGGCTTGTATTGTGGGCTGTGCTGGACCGGCTGACGAACAGTAATACGCCCGTACTCGATTCGCTTGTATCTGCCTCGGCCGTTACTGCCATGTGGTGGATGGCTACCCGTAAGATCGAGAATTGGCTGGCGTGGATCTTTTCCAATGTGGTAGCCATTCCCCTCAATTACTATAAGGGACTTATGTTGTTCACACTAATGTATCTCCTATTCCTGATCCTGGCTGTTTGGGGATATATTGACTGGAAAAAACAAGTTCAGAAGGGTTAGCAGGAATACTCGCTATTCGGCTATTTTTGATGGGTCCCATGGATTCCTCCGCACACAAGTACATACCGGCACTGATCGCCACCGCGCTGCTCGTGAACCTCAGCGGGCTGTTCGTACCCTTGATGGACCCGGATGCCGGGGTCTATGCCTCGATCAGCAAGAATATGGTGCTGAACGGCGATCCCGTGAATCTGATCTTTCAGGATACTGACTGGCTCGATAAACCGCATTTCCCTTTTTGGGTGACGGCGATCTTCTTTCGCATTTTCGGATTTCACGACTGGGCCTATAAGCTGCCGGCCATTCTGTTTATTTTCATAGCAGCTCGTTATACCTGGTTGCTCGCACGAAAATATTATGATGCTACTACCGCTGGCTGGTCGGTAGTCCTTCTTCTCAGCAGCCTGCATATCATCATTTCCAATTCCGATGTACGAGCAGAGCCCTACCTAACCGGATTGATCATCGCTTCGGTGTACCATTTTTCCAATGTGATCGACAGGAAATGGGCCGGCCATCTGGTTGTTGCCTCCTTGTTCGCGGCCTGTGCCGTGATGACAAAAGGACTTTTCACGCTGCTACCGATCGGAGGAGCGGTCGCGGGGCAATTGCTGCTGAAAAAAGAATGGAAGCAGGTCTTTCATTTCAAATGGCTGATCGCACTGGCGCTGATCGCCGTCTTCACCCTCCCTGAGATCTGGTGCCTCTGGAAGCAATTCGACCAACATCCGGAAAAACGGGTTCTGGGCGAAACAGGCGTTTCAGGCATTCGGTTCTTTTTATGGGACAGCCAGTTCGGCCGCTTTTTCAATACCGGACCGATAAAAGGCAAAGGCGATAAACTTTTTTTCCTGCACACCCTGCTTTGGGCCTTTTTGCCCTGGGCCCTGTTGATGTATGCCGCATTGTTCCGGCAAGTCCGTGACTGGTTGGGAAAAAAGAAGGCCGCCGTGCAGGAGTGGTTCACTCTTTCGGGCAGCCTGCTCACTCTGCTTCTCTTTTCATTTTCCGGATTCCAGCTCCCGCATTATACCAATATCATTTTCCCTTTCCTGTCCATCCTGACGGCAAATCAGATCGGCCGTGTTGCTGCGTCAGGGAAACGCATCTGGCCCCGTATACAATATGCGGTCGGAGCGCTGGTATTGATCTTTTCCACTTTTTTGCTGCTTCTTTTTCAACCGGTCATCACACCGGTCTTTATCGTTGGTATGGCAGCGACTCTCCTTTTCGTAGTAGGGATCCTGCGGAAACCGGAGCGCGACCATTGGACGTCTTTTCGCTTTTCAGCGTTGACACTAGTGGCGGTGGGTTTGTTCCTCAACCTCTGCTTCTATCCCAGCCTGCTTCGATACCAATCCGGCAATCAGGCTGCCGCCTACCTCAACCGGCAAGACCCCGGCGCTGCTCTAGGCCGTATCGGTATCTATTTTCCGTCAGGCGAGTTTTATCTGAAGGCCCATACGTATCGCACCGATATCGATTCGGTTTCGTACGGCTCCTTCGACCACGCCCGTTACCTGTTCGTTACAGAATCCGAAAAGAAGCAACTGGAAGAACGCAACGTCTCCCTAGAGGTTATAAAACGGTTTGAGTCGTTTCATGTGACCATGCTGAATCTGCGTTTTGTCAGCCACCACACCCGGCACAAGGAGTTGAAGTACGATTATCTGATCCGTCTACAACCATAGCCTGTGACGGTCAATTATGTGTCGTGAGATACCGGTCCACACGGTCCAAAACCATCATCGGTTCGATGCCGGTGATACAGGGCCGTGCCTCGCAACTGGTCTTCCGGTGATTAGCCGCACTCACACAAGGTGAGCAGGGAAGACCGAGGTAGATAGGCTCCGCATGGCCGCCCAGTGGAAGATACAAGGCGGGTGTTTCCGGTCCGAAAAGCACGAATACCTTCAGATCGGTGACAGATGCGAAATGCGCAGGGCCGGAATCATTGGTAAGCATGCAGGTACTGAGGGTATACAGGGGAACGAGTTCCTCAAAAAAGAAAACCCCTGCGGAGTTGATACATCGGGGGTGTCCGATCTGGCGCGATACTGCGTCCACATATTCACGTTCGGCAGGAGCACCAGTTAATACAATGAGGATATCCTGATACCGGTCCAGCAACTGACGACCCGTCCAGGCAAAATGATCAGGAGGCCAGCGACGCTGCGGGAGGAGATCGGATGCGTTGACGTTGAGCAGAACGATCCGCTCGTGGTTCCAGTCGGGGTACAGGCTCCGTATCTTCTTCCGGATACCGTCCTGCTGCTCATGTGTCACCTTGGCTCGGGCCGGGCTGAGATCACCGGTGGCAACAGGAGTTGTTGCATAGGCATTGAGGAAGCGACCCATGGCCTTATTCACCAGCGACAGGAAGTTCACCGATACATGTACATGGGGGTTGTAACGGACTTTTTTGTTGATCAGGTTCCCCCGATAGAGGCCCTCATCATGCAAACTGGCAAAGCCGATTCGAGATCGGGCGCCGCTGAAAAAAGAAAGAAGGGCCGTGAAGCGGGAGAAGAGTTCCAGATCGATGACCGTGCTGATACGATGACGACGGCACCAGATCAAAAAACGGCAAACCTCTTTGACCAGGGTTACAAAATGATCGGCATTCATCTTGAATACGTTCGATTCGGGAACGGTATGCAGGATCTGGAGGCTTTTGGCGTTCTTTCTGAAAATGACGAAAAAGAGTTCAGCACCCGCCTCGCGCTGCAATTTGCGCATGGCCGGATCGGCGATCACAGCACTGCCCATCTCGGAAAGCTCGATAAAGAGGGTTCTGCGTGTTTCCGGTGGTCGTGATGAAGCACCCCGAAGCAGGTCGGACAGCCAGCAAAAGGGACTAACCAACAGGCAGAGGGGCATACCCACCCAGCGGTCGATGATCCGCATCGTATTTACATTCATAGCCAAAGTGGTGTAAAAGTAGTCCAATTCACCCGTCTTCCCCGGGCAGCAATGAAAGGATCGGTACTTTTGACCCATGACAGGTTCCAATGCTCCACTGAAGGTCGTTGTGATTGGACCGGAAAGCACCGGTAAGAGTACCCTGTGCCGGGAACTGGCCGAGCATTACGGAACCAACTGGTGTCCGGAATACGCACGAGAATACCTTTCGGCCCATGGCAGCACCTACGCGTATGAAGACCTGCTGACCATCGCCCGAGGGCAGGTTAGGCAGGAAGATGAAACCATCGATGCCTTTCTAATAAAAACTCAGGCGAATGAAAGGACCGATGCCCGGCCGGTATTCATCGATACGGACATGTATGTCATGAAAGTCTGGTGTGAGTTCGTATTTGGACGCTGTCATCGCTATATTCTCGACCAGATCAACAGACGCAGCTACGACCTCTACCTGCTTTGCGCCACCGATCTGCCTTGGACCCGTGATGCCTTACGGGAGTACCCTGATCTGCGTACACGCGAAACACTATTCCGTATCTACCTCGATTGCATGATGAATCAATCAGTGGCCTGGACCGTGATCCGGGGTAGTGAAGGAGAGCGGCTGAAACATGCGATCGATGCTGTAGATGCCTGTATCAGGGAACGAGGATCCCGGTGATCCGTTGTATATCCGGGTCGGTGTGCAGATTATCCATCTGCCGCTGGATCGCTGCGGCCCGTTGGAGCATCCACGAACTGGCGGGCCAGATCCGGTACCGCTTCGGATTGGGAAGACAGGCTGCGATGAGGGCGGCTTCCCGCTTTGTCAGGTCTTTGGCCCGCTTGTGAAAGTAGGTCTGCGCTGCTGCTTCTACCCCAAAAACCCCTTTGCCCATCTCGATCACATTAAGGTACACTTCCAGGATGCGCTTCTTCCCCCAGATCTTCTCGATCATGAAGGTGAAATAGACCTCCAGGCCCTTACGAAGCCAGCTCCGGCCCTGCCAAAGGAAAACGTTCTTCGCCACTTGCTGGCTTATGGTACTCCCACCGCGGGTACGACCCGGCTTGCGCTTGTTGTACTCCATCGCTTTTCGAATGCTCTTCCAGTCGAATCCGTCATGGTCGGGATAGAGCTGGTCCTCCGAAGCGATCACTGCCAGACGCACCTGTGGCGACATGTTGCGGCGGCTCACGTAATCACGCTTCAGGCCATGACCGCTGACCCAGCTGACGAGCTGGGTGATGGTGATCGGCGGGTCGACCCATTTGAGGAGAATGATGTAAATGAGTTGAACGATGAAAAGCCAGAGAAAAATACGGCGGGTCCATCGCCAGACGGCAGACAGGACCGATCGAAATCGAGAAGGGTTTCTATTGGACGATTGGGGCATAGGTCGGAGGCTGTTATCGATCCGTTGAAACGTTTTGGGCGATCTTAGGAGATGGCACCGGTTTCCAGGAACCGCTCCCATTCCTGCAGCATGCGACCCTTCATCACACGGGGAAATTTGTGTTGGCTCCCCAGCTTGTTCTTCAGTTCCATGAACCGCAGGAACCGTTGTTCAGGCAATACCTGCAGGAACACCTCTTTGAGGGCACTGCTGCGTTCCGTAGCATAATCATCGTTCAGCTGGCACAGGTGCGCATCGATCCGCTGTCGAAGTTCGTCGGGATCGACTTTATCATTGGTACCGACATACCAGCGATGAGCGAAGAAATTACCGTGCGGAAGCCCCTCAACGGTATATTCAGGGATGCTGATGTTGAACTCATCGCTTACCAGCTGGATGGCCTTATTCATGTTCTCTACGCTCAGATGCTCCCCGGTCAGACTCAGGAAATGTTTGGTCCGTCCGGTAATGACCACTTCGTTCTTCTCTAAGTCCACAAATTTGATGGTATCGCCGATCAGGTAGCGCCAGGCCCCGGCATTGGTGCTCATCAGGAGGGCGTACTCCTTTCCTGCTTCCACTTCGTGGATCATGCGGGCTTCGGGATCGGCGACGATCTGTCCTTCGCTGTCAAAATTTTTTTCATCGAAAGGAACGAATTCAAAAAAGATGTTATTGTCGAGGATCAACTGCATCCCCTTGGCCTGTTCGCGGTTCTTGTAGGCGATGAACCCTTCGCTGGCCAGGTAATTCTCGATATATACGATGGGTTTTCCCAGCAGTTTCTCGAAGCCCTTCTTATACGGCTCGAACGCCACGCCTCCGTGCACGAAAAAGCTGAAATTGGGCCATACCTCATGAATATTGCTGACCCCGTAATGTTCGATGACCATTTCCATGCACATCTGACACCAGGCGGGCACGCCAACGATATACCCGATATCCCATTCGCGGGCATGTTCGACGATCTCGGTGAGTTTCTGGTTCCAGTCCTGCAGTGCCGCAATCCGGCCACCGGGTTTGTAAAAACTCTGGAACCAGAACGGCCGTTTTTTCGCAAGGATCCCACTGAGGTCACCGGCAAACCAACCCGCTTTCCCCCGCTTCAGGTCGGTAGCACCGCCGATCATCAGAAAGCCCTTGGTCATCGCTTTCTTATTGGCTTCATGATACCCCAAAAGGCTGATCAGCTGGCGGATGTAGTTGATGGTATTGCTTCGGAGCAGTTCGCGGGTAACCGGGATATATTTACTGGCTGCCTCGGAGGTACCGGAACTGAGGGCATAATATTTGATCTTACCGGGCCAGGTGACATCGGGTATACCGTCCAGTGTTTTCTTCCACCATCCTTCATAGATC
>JBJOMF010000119.1:0-4561 GCA_046052505.1 Bacteroidota bacterium
TCAGTTCCTGTCCATCCAAAAGATCGGTGCCACCGGACTACTGAAAGGGAAAGGGGAACCGTTCCAGTGGGCGAACCGCACCTGGTTCTATCCGGATTCGGCAGTAAATGCATCCATGTTAATCAATGATTTATCGGATTTCACCGGATACAAAATGCCTGCAATCACTGATGCCCCGCTATCTGTTCCCCAGGCAATAAAACTGGTCGGCTCATTGAACCGGAGCGAAGGAAATATTGTTGAAGTGAGTTCGGCCGTCTGGAGCAGCTGGGGCCTGAAGGGATATGATGAAAGCCGTCCTATCACCCGTGCGGAACTAGCCGTACTTCTCGATCGGACCATCCGTCCGTTTGAAAGCCGTGACGTAGACCATTCTGGCAATTTCAAATCAACCAATAAAAACTAAAACGATTGTTTATGAAAAAAGCAAGCCTCTTGTGTTTGATGTTGCTGCTCGCCTGGGCAGCCGTCTGGGCACAGAATGTGAAAGTGGCCGGCAGGGTGACCGATGCCGACGGGAAAGGCCTTGAGGGCATTTCCGTAACGGTAAAGGGTCGTTCCACCGGTGCTATCACCAACTCCAACGGTGATTACACGATCACAGTACCACAGGGCGCCCGGCTGGTATTCAGCTCCGTAGGCTTCGAAGCCCGTGAAGTTGCGGTAACCGGCGGTCGCATGGACGTCACCTTACAATCTGCTGCGGGCGACCTCGGCGAAGTGGTGGTCGTGGGATACGGTACCCAGCGAAAGGCCAATCTGACCGGTTCCGTTGTCGCACTGAACAATTCAGCGCTGACGCGTCGTCAGGTTTCCAGCTCCAGCCAGGTGCTGCAGGGCCTTGCGCCCGGGGTGACGGTACAGCAGCAGAGCGGACGTCCCGGAGCCGATGGGGCCTCCATCCGCATTCGCGGGGAAAGCTCGATCCTGGGGAACAGCAACCCGCTGGTGATCATCGATGGTATGGCGCTCGATTTCACAGCGCTCAACCAGATCGACCCGAATGCCATCGAGAGCGTTACGATCCTGAAGGACGCCGCATCTACGGCCATCTACGGAAACCGTGCCAGTGGCGGTGTGATCGTCGTGAAGACCAAGCGGGCCACCCGCAAGGGGATCCAGGTGAGCTACAACTCCTTTCTCACCAAACAGCAGTTCACTTCGTTGCCCGACCGCGTGAGTGCGGTCGACCATATGTTGCTCAGCAATGTGGCCGAACAGAACCGCACCGGCAATCCCAGTGCCACCGTTTTCTCTCAGACCCTCATCGACCGCTACCGCTCCACTCCGGCCAACAACCTGGATGTGATTAATACCGATTGGATCGCGGAGGTGCTGACGAACAGCGGGTTCATGCAGAACCACAACGTGCAGCTGCTTTCCGGAGGTGAAAAAGTGAACGTGTTCTCATCCTTTACCTTTTTCGATCAGCAGGGGCTGATCCAGAACAACCGCTATAAAAAATATGATATCCGCTTCAACCCGGAATTCAAGCTCAACGACAAACTGACCCTCAACGGGGTGTTCGCCCTCACCAACAGCAACACCATCAATCCTTCCACCGGCAGTCCGGAGTTCATCATCCGGCAGGCCATTGGCCTTCCTGCCATTGGTGGCGGAAAGTATGGCCCCGGCATGTATGGTACGGCTGCGCAGAGCAATAACCGCAATCCGATCGCCATGGCAGAGGCTGCAGGTACCTCCCAAACGAGGGCCAACACCTTCCTTTCGCGTTTCGGATTCAACTATCGCCCCATCGCCGGCCTGGAACTGGAAGGTTACTGGGGTATGGAGAAGCGCAATCCGCATACCAAGACCTTTGTCAAGAATGTCGATATCTACCAGCCCAATATCGCCACTCAGGGATATGACAAGATCACCGTATGGCCGGGTACGACCAGCCTCAGTGAATCCTGGCGCGATGATGTTTACACGACCTACCTGGGTCAGGCCTCCTATGGTTTCAAAGGAAAGCGTGGCCAGACCTTCAAGGTTATGATCGGTGCACAGAGCGAGTTGTTCACCAGCTACTTTTTCGGTGCCAGCCGTACCGGCTTCATCAACCCTAACCAGCCCTACCTCAACCTCGGTTCCGGTTTGCGTGATAACAATGCCGGCGCCTCGGAACTGGCACTGGCCGGCTTCTTCGGACGCATCAACTATGGCATTTCAGACAAATACCTGTTCGAGCTCAATGCCCGCCGCGATGGTTCGTCCCGGTTCTCCCAAGCTCGCGATCGCCAGTGGGGTACCTTCGGCTCGGCCTCTGCGGGCTGGGTCTTCTCCAAGGAGAAATTCTTCCAGGGCCTGAGCAAGATCGTGAGCTACGGTAAGCTTCGCTTATCCGTCGGTGCGAATGGCAATCAGAACATCGGGTCCAATTACGTGTTCGATGCTTTTTATGGTACCGCCAACTACAGCAACCCGAACAATGGTACCAACACCTATTTCAACAATATCACCACATTGGGAACGGCCATCCTGCAGTTTGCCAATCCGGACCTCAGCTGGGAAACCTCCGAGCAGCGGAACCTCGGCGTCGACCTGACCCTGTTCAAAAATCTCAATATAACCTTCGATCTCTATACGCGTACGCTGAAAAATATGATCCTCAGCCGAACCCTGCCCGCCTCTGCCGGGGGACTGACCAATCCCTTCGTCAACGCCGGCAGCATGGAAAACAAGGGCTGGGAGTTGTCACTTAACTACCGCAAAAAGATCGGTAAAGTGGATGTCAACGTCACGGGGATGCTTTCTGACGTAAGGAACAAGGTGAACAGGCTTATCGCCGGTCTGCCGTTCCTGGGTGACGGGATCCGTTCCACCGCCGGCGAGGCCCTGAATTCGTATTATGGCTATCAGGTGCTCGGCTTCTTCATCGATTCCAACGATGTAAAAAGCTCACCGGTGCAGTTCGGTGTTCCCTGGAATCCCAACCCGGCACAGGGGACCAAGCCTGGCGATGTGAAATATGCCGACATCAGCGGCCCCCTGGGTAAGCCTGACGGCATCATCGATGCCAATGACCGGACCTTCCTGGGTAATGCGTTCCCCCGCTACGAATACAGCATCAATATCAATCTTTCATATGGCGGCTTTGATCTGAACATTTTCGGTCAAGGCGTAGGCAAGCGTGACAATTACCTGAGTGGTACCGGTGCCGTACCGTTCGCCAGCTCTGATTTCGCCGCTTCGTTGCTGGAGCACCACAAGAATTACTGGAGGACCGATAACCCCAATGCCTTGTTCCCGCGATTGCTCCCCTCTGGCTTCGGGGGTAACAACTACCTGCTGTCCGACCACTGGATCCGCAGTGCCTCCTACTTCCGTCTCAAGAATCTCAACCTGGGCTATACCCTTCCGCAGTCGCTCGTGAAGAAAGCAAAACTGTCTGCCGTACGCATATTCATCAGCGGCCAGAACCTGTTCACGATTACCAAGGCATGGGATGGTTTCGATCCGGAGATCAATAATGCCAACGCTGAGTTCTATCCGGTCATGCGCACTTACACTGCCGGTTTCAACGTCACCTTCTAATCAATTAAATACTATCCATATGAATCGGAAATTAAATAGCATTATCTGCGGGGCCCTACTGCTGGTGGCCGCAGGCTGCAGCAAGCATCTCGACAGGAAGCCGCTGGATGCCGCATCGGCTACCACCTTCCTGAGTAATCTCGATGAAATGGAGCAGGGCCTCAACGGTGTTTATGCCTCCGCCTTTTGGGCATTGGCCAATAATACGCCGCTGATGTTCGCTGTGGAAGCCAGTACCGACTTCGCCATCAAGCGCGGTGGCAATGCCGAGGACCTGGTGGCCATGGGCGAGGCCGGTCCTTTTGCGATCAACAATACCCTCGTCAACACCTGCTGGAGTCAGGCCTACAAGCTGATCCAGCGTGCCAACCAGCAACTGGCCGGTATGGAGAACGGCAAGGCCAATGTTCCCGCAGCTACGTACGGCCGTATCCGGGCTGAGGCACTAGTACTGCGTGCCTGGGGTTATTTCCACCTGATGTACATGTTCGGTGATGTACCGTACTATCGCACCGTTCCGGCTGTGAACGAAATCCTTTCTGCAACACGTACCAAGGTCGCTACTATCGTGGCCGACCTGTACAAGGACCTGGACGAAGCCGTTACGGCTTTTGATGCAGCCAATGCGGCGCCCATTCTTGCGAACGGCAAGGTGAATAAGGGAGTTGCCCTGGGCCTCAAGGCGAAACTGGCCCTCCTCATCAAGGACTATAGTACAGCTGCCACTGCAACGAAGGCCGTGATCGATGGCGGTCAGTATAGCCTCAATCCGTCGTATCCCAATCTGTTCTCCTTTGCAGGGCAGGCCACCAATTCGGGCCGAGAGATCCTATTCAACCAGACCTACCCCAACGATATACTCGATCCGCAGAATTGGCTGATGGTGATCTCGATCCCCCGCCAGGTGACCCAGTCGCAGAGCAGCCACTTTCCTACGCAGTCGCTGGTGGACCAGTATGAGGGACGGGATGGTTTCCGTATCGACGGGTCTGCCGTTTACAACCCGGCCGATCCCCGTGTGAAT
>JBJOMF010000120.1:0-2616 GCA_046052505.1 Bacteroidota bacterium
TACGGTATCCGTATCGTTGGAGGAGGTAGGATTCCAGCGAGGTCAGCAATGCCAGCTGGTTTCGGCATCGTGCCAGGTTTTGCAGCGGGTAGGTGGTGCGGTAGTACGTATCACCGCGAAGGTGATCGGTGAGGAACCGGAGGCTCTGCATATAGGTCATGAGAAGGCCCGAACAATGTCGATGTGTCCGTTCCTCTGGTTCCAGGAGGGGGCCCATCGTCGCGGAGTATCCCTCGAGGATCGCATCGTACAGATCGGGCTGCACCCGGATGTCCTTTTCATCGGCGTGTTGTTCATCGCGGGTAACGGACATCGACCGGACCATATCTCCGAGATCCGATAGGATGGTTCCGGGCATCACCGTGTCGAGGTCAACGGGACAGATTACCGATCCGTCGGTCTCCCGGAACAGTACATTGGCGATCTTGGCATCATGGTGTTGGATGCGGACCGGGAAGCGTCCTGCAGCCAGGGTGTTATAAAAGCTGACGTAACGAATGCGTTCGGTCAGTTGCCGGATGCATTCCCGGGCCGTCCGCATCCGTTCCTCCGATGCAGAACGACACGCGCTCTCGAACTGTTCGTATCGAAGCGACAGATCGTGAAAGCGGGGGATGATCACCCGAAGCTCTTTCGGGTCGAGCGTATGCAGTGTTTTGGTGAATTGGGCGA
This sequence comes from Bacteroidota bacterium, assembly GCA_046052505.1. GTDB lineage: Bacteria > Bacteroidota > Bacteroidia > Chitinophagales > Chitinophagaceae > JJ008. The sequence continues at coordinate 673 of JBJOMF010000120.1, forward strand.
AGCAGTCGGCTACCGCTCCGGCCTGGGCTGCATTCTGCGGGGTGTCTCGGGTCGTGCTTCCTTCGACATATTTAAAAGCGCGCCAGTACAGGCCTCCGGTGTCTCGGTAAAGGGTTTGATCGGGTCCGTGGCGCACGGGCTCCGGAAGGAACAGCCGGTCCCTGGCATGCGAGAGGACGAGGTCATAGTTGGCTGCGATGGCTACCGGGTCGGGAAAGACCGATGTATTTACGCATTGCAAGACGAGCCGTTGTCGGCCGTTAGCAGTGAGCAGGAAGGTCTGATTGATAAGCCCGTTACCCAGCGGGGTCGAACGTATCGAACCGGGCCCCGGTCCGGGTGCGGGCCAGACCGCTTTCATGAACGACAACACCTCTTCGGGAATAGTCATGATGTATGTTTCATGATTAGTGGATCCGGTCGCCCCGGAGTTCCAGTTCCTGCATGATCCCCGCTTCGTAGGTGAGCCATTGGGCCCAACGGTTGCGGACCGTGTCACGCTGAAAATAGGTTTCCGCCAAATCGATGAACAGGGTATAATGCCCCGCCTCACTTTCCATGAATTTTCGGTAGAAATCGCGCAGGTAGGCATCGGCCAAGCCCTCGCTGAGGCGCTTGAACCGCTCACAACTGCGTGCTTCGATCAGGGCCATTGTCAGGAGCTGGTCCAGCAGGCGATCCGCCACGGAGCCTCCCTTTTTTTGAAAAAGGAGCAGGGCGTTGACGTACGCATCCTTCCGCTGCGGCCCAAGCGGCAGGTCCCGTTTACGCAACTCTGCCAGTACCTGACGGAAATGGCCCCATTCTTCGGTTACGATCGGGGCCAGCTGCTGTACCAGTAACTCCCGGTTCGGGTGGCGCTGGATCAGCGAAATGCAGGAGGTGGCGGCCTTTTGTTCGCAGTAGGCGTGATCGGTCAGGATCTCGGCCAGGGAATGGCCGGCCAGATCCACCCAGCGGGGATCGGTTGGCAACCGTAGACCAAGTATATTTTTGACGTCCGCGCTGTTTTCCATCCCTCAAATGTAGAAAACGCTTGAAATACAATGGTTTTTCAGGATAAAAAAGGGGGGATGGCCTTGGCTTTTCAGAGGGGGATTCTTACCTTTGCGCGTCAAATAAAAGATGAAAAAAATCGGATGACCCTTTAAAAAGAGAAAAAGATGCCATTAGCGAAAGAAAAAAAAGCTGCCGTTTTGAAAACCTACGCCGGTTCTGCCACCAATACCGGTTCGATCGAAGGACAGATCGCCCTGCTGACCGAGCGGATCAGCCAGATCAGCAACCACCTTCAGGCGAATAAAAAGGATTTCTCCACGCACCGCGGCCTCATGCAGCTGGTCGGTAAGCGCAAGCGCTTGCTGAATTACCTGCAAAAGCACAACCTCACCGGCTATCGCCAGCTGATCGAAAAGCTCGGTATCCGCAAATAACTTCCCAGCGTGTCGTTCCCGGCCCCGATCGGGGCCAGCATCTGCCGGAAGTCCGGGTACAGCCGTTGGCTGCCGGGATGACCGGGTCGGGTCTCATGCTGAAAGCAGGGATCCTCTGAATCCGAACGGCTCACTGGCTCACAACAAAAAACGAAATCATGTTACAGCAACCGATCCGTAAAACGTTCGATATCGGTGGTGGCCGAATGGTCACCATCGAAACGGGTCGTCTGGCCCGTCAGGCCGACGGCTCCGTAACCGTTTCCCAGGGCAAGTGTATGATCCTGGCCACGGTATGTGCCAATCGCGAACCGCGGGAAGGGCAGAGCTTTTTCCCTCTGACCGTGGATTACCAGGAGAAATTCGCTTCGGCGGGACGTATCCCGGGTTCCTTTTTCAAGCGGGAGGCGAAACTGAACGATTATGAGGTGTTGACCAGCCGCTTGATCGACCGGGCCCTTCGCCCGCTTTTTCCGGAAGATTATCTCTGCGACGTTCAGGTCCTGGTCAC
>JBJOMF010000121.1:0-13816 GCA_046052505.1 Bacteroidota bacterium
TTAAACGGCTCTATATCAACAGGCTGCAGCCCCGCAGGTCGCTTCCGTCCAGTCGCCCGGTGACCTCAAAGGCCCCGTCGGCGGCCACCCGGCCAGAATCGTCCGTGGCAAGAAAACAACAGGAGCCCGCATTGGCCAGGTCGATGATGTTCAGGGCTCCACTTCCGCTACGGGTTACGGCCAATGGATCCTCTTCCTCCCGCACCAGCACCCGCATCCAGGCTGGTGTGCGGAAGGTCCCTCCCCCGTCCGACCAGGCCTGAGACAGCAACTCGGTCATCCCATACTCAGCATGCACGGCCGCAACCCCGAATGCCTCTTTCAACCGCTCATGCACCTGAAGCCGAATGGGCTCCGCCCCCCGGCCCTTCATCCCGCCGGTCTCGACGATCGTAGTATGACGCAAGCGCATTGGGTACGCCAATGCAAGGTCGAGCAACCCGAAGGTGACCCCGATCAGGAATACGGGTTGACCGCAGGCATCGAGCCGCTGAAGAAGTCCGGCGAGCCCCTCCAGATCATGCAAGAACGTCCCGCTGTCAGGGTGGCCACTGTCCCTGATGAGCCGGTCGACCATATAGACCAGTGAAGAATGTTCCCGCTCCAGATAGGATGGCAGCAGCCCCAGTATACACCAGCGGCTGACGGGACCGTATAACCGTTCGAATCCGAGACGAAAGGAGCGCTCGTAGCGTTCCGGTTCATCGATGTAGTGCCGGCTGGGCACCTGCCCCGTTGTCCCGCTGCTCTCAAATACCACCCGGGGTGCTGCAGCGCCGGAGATCACCCGGTGGGTCTTGAAAAAGCGGATCGGAAGAAAAGGGATCTGCTCGAGAACCTGCACCGTAGCCGGGTCAATATGCAGCGCCCCGATATAGTCCCGATACACCGGATTGGCCGTGGCCTGATACCGGAACCAACGAAGCGCCTCCGTTTCGAAGGCCTCGGGTGTCAGGCTAAATACGCTATGGGGGTCGGGTCGGTCGGTCACCGGATTTATCTGTAGGGAAATTGATACATTTGTGTGACAGAAAACCGGATCATGAACAAGCGCACCTGGATCGCATTCCTGCTCGTACTGATGGGGGTCTCCTGTAAAAAGGACAAATTTACCACGGTACCGCAAATCAGCATCCGGAGTATTTCACCTTCTGATGTGTTCAAAGGGGATATCATCGAGGTCAAAGGCAGTTTCACGGACGATGAGGGCGACCTGGATTCCGCGTTCGTAGTTTACAAATATTACAACGGAAATACGGCCACCCGCGTAGACACACTGGACGATTTTACGTTTCGGGCGCTGAACCTGCCCGATAAGACCCGGTCCGGCGATATCACCATGCGTTTCGCCTACGGGGAGTTCATCGACGGGTATATCCTCCTGCCCGGCTCCCCCGTCAGCCGGGATACCACGGCCACTCTGGGCCTGATCCTGAAGGACAAGGCCGGAAACCGGAGCAACTACGCCGAATCCGAGAAGATCCGGCTGCGCCGGCAGTGACCCTTCCCATCATCATCACCCTCAACCCAATCATCCATGGCAAAGGCAGCACGCAAACCGAAAAGCCTCCTCACCGATGCGTCCTTCACATTCCTGAAGAACTACATCAACAATGCCTCCCCCGTCGGTTTTGAGAGTTGGGGACAAAAACTCTGGATCGATTACCTCAAACCGTACGTAGATACCCACTACATGGACCCCTATGGCACCGCCGTGGGCGTGATACAGCCCGAACATCCCTTCCGGGTGGTCATCGAGGCCCATGCCGATGAGATCAGCTGGTTCGTCAACTACATTACTGCGGACGGGCTGCTTTACCTGAAGCGGAACGGCGGGGTCGACCACCAGACCGCTCCGGCCTCACGGGTCATCATCCATGGCAAGAAAGGACCGGTTAAAGCCGTGTTCGGCTGGCCGGCGATCCACACCCGGATCAACAGCGCCGAACAGAAGGAGCCCACCCCGCGGACGGACAACCTCTGGCTGGATTGTGGCGCCCGGAGCAAAAAGGAGGTAGAGGCTCTGGGGATACACATCGGAGCGGTGGTGACCTATGGCGATGGCTTCGAGGAACTGGCGAACGGAAATTACATCGGCCGGGCCTTCGACAACCGGATCGGCGGCTTTATGATCGCCGAAGTGACCCGCCTGCTTCGCGAGAACCGGAAAAAACTCCCCTATGGCCTGTACATCGTCAATGCTGTTCAGGAGGAGATCGGCCTCCGCGGGGCGGAAATGATCGCCCGCCGCATCAAACCGCATATCGCGGTGGTCACCGATGTCACGCACGACACCACCACACCCATGATCAACAAGAACATCGAAGGGGACGTACGTACCGGCAAGGGCCCCTCCCTCTCCTACGCGCCGGCCGTGCACAACAAACTGCTGGCCCACGTGGAAAAGATCGCAACACAAAAAAGGATACCGGTGCAGTGGCGGGCACTGAGTCGCAGCACCGGCACCGATACGGATTCCTTCGCCTATTCGAACGACGGATGCCCCTCCGTACTGATATCGATCCCCCTGCGCTACATGCATACCACGGTGGAGATGCTGCACCGCGATGATATCGAGAATACGATCCGCCTGATGTACGAGACCCTGCTCTCCCTGTCACCCAAGATCAACCTGAACTACCTGTGAATTTCTGCCTTGCCTACATCGATCCGGGAAGCGGCAGTTTCCTGGTACAGGCCCTGATCGCGGCAGCCCTCGGCATCGTCTTTTTCTTCCGAAATATCGGCAATGGGATCCGCTCACTTTTTTGGAGGGGAAAACGGAGGAAGGGCCCGACTGAACCGGGCTCCGACAACCGGTAACACGCGTACACCCAAGAGAGATCCTTCCAGCGGAAACTTCCCGTAATTTCATGGCCGCTACACAACGGCATGCCTGTAGAATATCAACCCCACCCCGCATCGTTCCGGGACCCCTCCGGTTTCGTATACCGAAAGAACGGAACCCTGTACAGGCAGGTAAACCAGTGTTTCCGTAACGAATTCGAGGCGTTCATGAGCAGCGGTCTGTACGAACGCTTCACGAATGAAGGATCACTCTTGCCCTTCCGGCAACGGGCGGAGGTACTCACCGGCGACCCGGAAGGCTATGCCACCCTGGAACCCGATCCCCTTTCGTTCGTCAGCTATCCCTGGGAGTGGAGCTTTGACATGCTAAAGGATGCAGCACGTTGCACCCTCCACCTCCTGCGGGGATCCGTAGCGAATGGATTCATTTTAAAAGATGCCACCCCTTTCAATGTACAATGGTACCGCGGTCAGATGACCTGGATCGACAGCCTCTCCTTCGAACGGCACGATCCCGCACGACCCTGGGTAGCCTATCGCTCTTTCTGTGAGCAGTTCCTTGCACCGCTGCTGCTGATGCACTACAGCCGCCAGCCCCTGCAGGGGCTGCATCTGGCATGGCCCGAGGGGATCCCCCTGCGTACGGCAAGCAAGCTGCTGCCCTTCCGTTCCCGGTTCTCCCTGCACACCTGGCTGCATGTTCATCTCCATGCACGGATGACAATCCGCAAAAGACCGAACCAGAAAATCACGCCCTTCTCCCTGAAAAAAATGACGGACCTGATCACCAGTTTGGAACTGCTGGTGCAACGGCTGCGGCTGCCGGAGTGCAAGACCGGTTGGTCGGACTATTATTCCGAAGCTGCCGGAAGAGGTGATTACCTGGACACGAAAAAACGGATCGTCAACGAGTGGATCGATCGCCTGGGATCGATTACGAACTGCGCCGACCTGGGCGCGAACGACGGCACGTTCTCCCGGCTCACGGCAGACCGGGGCATTTTCACCATCGCCGCCGATGCGGATGCCGCCTGCGTGAACCGCCTGTACCGGAGCCTTCGGGACACCGCGAGCCCCCTGCATCCCCTCGTATGCGACATCGCCAACCCGGCACCCGGAACGGGCGTACTCAATACGGAACAATCCCCCTTGCTGAATCGGATCCCCTCCGATCTGGTACTCGCACTGGGCCTGGTACACCACCTTGCCATCGCCAGAAACATGCCGCTGTCCCTAATCACCGAACTGCTGGCCCGCTGTACCCGCAAATGGCTGATCGTGGAATTCATCCCGAAAACCGACGAAAAAGTGCAGAGCATGCTCGCTCATCGAAAGGATGTTTTTCCGTCCTATGACCAGCAAGCATTTGAACAGAGCCTTCGGTCAACATTTCATATTGAAGATTCACGGCCAATAGCGGAAAGCGGACGAACCCTCTACCTCGCATCCAAAACGTGAGGACAACTCACATATATCGAACCCTGCGGGCCGCCCGGATCCCCCTCCTGCTGGTGCTTTTCTTCCTGTTTCACGGATATGCCGAGCAGTATCCTCTCCTCCCGCCGAACGAACTCTTCCCCACGCTCCTCCGCTATGCAACGAGTGTGATACTGATATGCTTTGTCCTGCAAGCCTGGTTCAAACAGGAGAACAAAACATCCCTTTTCACGTTCCTTCTTCTGTCCATTCAATTCTTTTTCGGAGCGGTGTCGGACCTGCTGAAGAGCATCCCGGCCATCTCGTTCGTTGCCTCGTATCGCATCATCCTGCCACTGATCCTGCTGACACTGATCGCGGCCGCTCTCTGGATCCGCCGATCGAAACGGAGCCTGCACAGGGTCGTCATCTATCTGGGCATCCTTCTGCTGATCCTTATCACCACCGATGCGGTAATGCTGCTTTTCAAGAAGAGGGAACGGACCAACACGGATCAGACGGCACTTCTTAGAGACTGCCCGGAATGCCCCAAGCCCGACATCTTTATCATCGTAGCAGATGGGTATGCAGGACGGGAGGAGCTCGAGGACCTGTTCGCCTACGATAACCGGCCCTTCGAGAACGAACTCCGTAAAAGAGGGTTCCGGGTCGTAGACAGCAGCCGCAGCAACTATCCCTTCACCATCTATTCCCTGTCATCCTTTCTTAACCTGGGTCTGCATGAGAATATCACCGGACAATACGGCCATAAAAAGGATCTTGCCATTTGCCGGGAAGCTTTCCGGAACGCTGGTTTTATACATTATCTCAAACGCCAGGGATACGAGGTGTACAATTATTCCGTTTTCCCGATCGGTGGGGAAGCTCCGAGAGGACGGACCAGCGTGATACCGGTCGAGGCCGACCGCATCACGGGGCAAACACTGACCAGCCGACTGCTCCGCGACCTCGGATACCACCTGATCACAACGGTCCGGATCCCGTTCCTCCTGCGAAAGGCGATCTATACAGATGACCGGAACAACAATACCTATATCGACGCCGTTCGGGAACAGGCCGCTCGCAGCGGCGGACCACCCCGGCTGGTATATACCCACATCATGATGCCCCATTATCCCTACTACCGGGACAGTCTGGGAAATGAACTGCCGATGCAGAAACTGACACCCGGATCGCATCAGGACAAATCCCTATACCTGAGCTATCTGAAATACGCGAACCGGCGATACCTGGCGCTGATCGACCATATCCGTCGCAGCAGTTCCGGACGTGCGGTCATCTTTTTCCTGAGCGACCACGGCTTCCGCGAATTCGGCTCACCAGTCGAAGACAGGTACCTGTTCATGAACATACAGGCGATACATGCCCCGGGAATTGACAGCGGTACCTGGTATAAGGGACTGACCCCGGTTAATACCATTCGCCTCTTCCTCAACCGCCAATTCAAACAACAGCTACCTTTGCTACCCGACACGACCCTCCCGGTCCGGGAGTAAGTCTGCCTACGACCATGTTCGACCCCAAATGCATACTGATCCTGTCCCCGCATACGGACGATGCTGAGCTGGGATGCGGCGCCTCGATGGCCCGCTGGTCCCGCAACGGGAAGGAAGTACATGTGGCAGCCTTCTCATCCTGCAGGAAGTCTCTGCCTCCTGATCTGCCGGCAGACACACTGGAAACGGAATGGAAGCTGGCAATGGACCGCCTGGGGATCGACACCTCCCGTCGCTATCTGATGGACCATGAGGTACGATCGTTCCCGGCGGAGCGGCAAGCGATCCTCGACCAGCTGATCCGGCTGAACGATTCCATCGGGCCCGATCTCGTACTCATTCCATCCCGCCATGACCGGCACCAGGACCACGAGGTGATCCACCGGGAAGCGCAGCGGGCCTTCAGCTACAGCTCGCTGATGGGCTATGAATTACCGTGGAACCAATCGAACTTCTCCGCCGATCACTTTTCGGTCATTGACGAGTCGGACATTCACAAAAAATGGAATGCGTTGCAGGCCTACCGCTCACAGGCCCACCGACCCTATATGCAGGAACCGTTCATCCGCGCTCTGGCCACGGTCAGAGGTATTCAGTGCAGGAAACCATTGGCAGAAGCCTTTGAAGTGTACCGGCTGATCGGATGAGTTACCAGCCGATCCGCTCGCCCCATTTACCCAGCCCGAGATACCGATTCATCGTCAGGGTCAGCCCCAACTGATTAAAGGCCATCCCCGACTGGTAATGCGCCCGGGCATACCGCAGCTCCAGCTTCCCCAGCCGTGCACCCACCCCGGCAGAGAAGCCGTTCAGCCCGTTCCGGTTATTGGCGATGTTCAGCTCCCGGCGGCGAAGGAAATTGTACCCCAGCTGGCACTCGATGCGGTCGCCAATGTAAAGGGTCGTACCCAAAATGAGGTGGTCCATCACTTTCCCCAGACTGAAGCGTTTGCTCCGCTCCATCGGCTGGCCGTTGGATGTATTGAACAGGGTATCGTTGTAGCGGATGTCAAAGCGGTGGATCCGTTGTGCCGTGATCGAAAATGCGACCGGTGCCTGCTGCAGCCGTCGGGTAATTCCTGCATGCAGGTCGAAGGGCAGTTCTTCCGCCGAGGAACCCAGGTATTTCCGGATCTGACCGCCCGCATTCTTCAGCAATACCGATGCCGTGAGCCCCCGGGCCGTATCCCGGTACAGGAGGCCCAGGTCTGCAGCAAGCCCGGAGGAGCGGAAAATCCCATACCTGGAATGAATGAATTTTACGGCAAGTCCACCGGTCCATCGGTTCCGGTAAGCATGCGAGGCCGACAGCTGCATCATCCAGTCGACCGGCCGGAACCGGCCCAGCAGGTTTCCGGCCGCATCCGTCGAGACTGATGAACCGTAATCCATGTAGTGTAACCCCCAAAGGAATGTGGTGGCCGAGGGCCTGGCATGGTAAGCGAACGAGAGGTGATAGGCCTTCACCCCGGCGGGCAGGTCGTTGAACACGGTATGCATCCGGGTGTGCATCCGGTCGTGCAGCAAGGCAGGATTCTGGAAAGCCATCCCCGGGTCGTCGGTCGGCTGCGACAGGTTCACCCCCCCGAGGGCGGCCTGCTGGGGGGCGGCTGACAGCCGCAGGAAGGAGAAGACGGCACTGCCCCCCAGTGTCTGGGCAGTCCCGGCCAGCACATGCAGCATAAACCCGATGGAAAAAAGGATGCGGGGCACCGGACGAATGTAGTTCATTCCAAAAAGAAAATCCCCCCGTACAGAAGGGCAAGCTTCGTATCGGGAGGATTTCTGTGTTGCCTGTTCTCACAGGCAACAAGCCTTAAACAACCAACATGCAATAAATACAACACGAAAGCCATCCGTTGGTTCATGGACCTTCGATTAATTTTCCAGCAGGGCCAATTCCAACACCTGGCCCATGGTCCGAACATAGTGAAACTTGATACCCTTTATGTATTCACTCTCAATTTCCTGTACATCTTTCTCATTCTGGGAGCAGACGATGATCTCACGCAGGCCTGCCCGTTTGGCCGCGAGCACTTTTTCCTTGATACCGCCCACCGGCAAGACCTGACCCCGCAGGGTGATCTCACCGGTCATGGCCAGAAAGGGCTTCACCCGCTTTCCGGTCAGGGCCGAAGCGATGGAAGTCATCATCGTGATCCCCGCACTGGGTCCGTCCTTCGGCACGGCCCCTTCGGGAACGTGGACGTGGATATTCTTTTTATCGAACAGAGTGGGATCGATCTTGTAGCGGGACGCATGGGCGGCGAGATAGGTCAGGGCCGTAGTGGCACTCTCCTTCATCACATTGCCCAGATTTCCCGTCAGCCGCAATTCGCCCTTGCCGTCACTCACGCAGGTCTCGATGAACAGGATGTCACCGCCAACATAGGTCCAGGCCAGACCCACCGCCACCCCGGGCTGGTTCACCGTCTTGTACAGGTCATTGCTGTAACGAGCCTTACCCAATATCTTTTCCACATCGGCCATGGCCAGGCTCGGCTTGATCCTTCCCTTAAGAGCCAGCTGCTTGGCCTGGTTGCGCATAAGAGCAGCCAGCTGGCGGTCCAGCTCCCGAACCCCGCTCTCCCGGGTATAATCCTGTATGATCCGCTCCAGAACCTTGTCGGTGATCCGTAGCGGTGTGGCCGACAGGCCGTGCAGCTCCTTTTGCTTAGGCACCAGGTGCCGTCGGGCGATCTCCACCTTCTCTTCCACGGCATAGCCGCTGAGATCGATGATCTCAAGCCGGTCGCGCAATGCGGGCTGTATGTTCTGGATATTATTGGCCGTTGCGATAAAGAGCACCTTGCTCAGATCGTACTCAAGTTCGAGGTAGTTGTCATAAAAGCTGTGATTCTGCTCGGGATCGAGCACTTCCAGAAGGGCCGAAGAAGGGTCGCCCCGGAAATCGTTGCCCACCTTGTCGATCTCATCGAGGATCATCACCGGGTTGGAACTTCGCACTTTGCGGATCGATTGCAGGATGCGCCCGGGCATCGCGCCGATATAGGTCTTTCGGTGTCCGCGGATCTCACTCTCATCATGCAGTCCGCCCAGACTGAGCCGTACGTATTTGCGTCCGATGGCGGAGGCGATGCTGCGACCCAGTGAGGTTTTGCCGATACCCGGAGGGCCGACGAAACAAAGAATGGGACTCTTCATATCGCCCTTCAGTTTCAACACGGCCAGGTACTCCAGGATCCGTTCTTTGATACGTTTCATGCCGTAATGGTCCGTGTCGAGGGTCTTACGGGCCTTTTTCAGGTCGTAGTGATCCTCCGTACACTCTTTCCAGGGAAGATCGAGCATCAGGTCGAGGTGATTGTACACGACTGAATAGTCCGGTGTGGTCGGATGCATGCGCTCCAATTTCTCGATCCCCTTGCGGAACAGGTCGCGTGCTGCATCGGGCCAGTTCTTGGCCTCGGCCTTCTTGATCATCTCCTTCAGCTCCTGCTGGTTGCTGTCGCCGCCGAGCTCCTCCTTGATGCTCTTGAGTTGTTGCTGCAGGAAATATTCCCGCTGCTGGCGGTCGAGTTCGGTCTTCGTCTTGGTGGTGACCTTGTTTCGCAATTCCGCGAACTGCAGTTCCTTTTGGAGCAGCTGCATGAGCAGGTCGGCCCGCTGCCGGATCGAGTCCATCTCGAGCAGTCGCTGTTTCTCCCGGATCTCCGTGTTAAGGTTGCTGGACACGAAATGGATCAGAAAGGACGGATTCTCGATGTTCCGAAGGATGATGGAAGCTTCGGCGGGTATGTTCGGGGAAAGGCTCACGATCTCGGAGGCCAGGTCCTTGATGCTCGCGATATAGGCTTCGAAATCGGGGTCTTTGGGCGGTTCCTCCTCCTCCAGTTTGCGGATGCGGGCCCTGAAAAAGGGCTCGGAGGCAGCGATCTCTTCGATCAGGAACCGACTCTTCCCCTGAATGATGATCGTGGTACCTCCGTCCGGCATCTTGATCAGCTTTACGATACGCGCCACGGTGCCGGTCCGTTCCAGGTCCTTGGCGGTGGGGTCCTCCACCTGGCTGTCCTTCTGCGCCACCACACCGACCAGTTTCTCGGCCTTGTATGCCTCATTGACCGCACGGATACTCTTATCCCGCCCCACAGTGATGGGCAGCACCACGCCGGGAAAGAGCACCGTGTTGCGAAGCGGCAACAGGGCGATCTCGTCGGGCACCTTGATGGCGTTCAGGTCCTCGGCATCCGATTCGTTCAGGGGAATGATGGGCAGGAAATCCATATCCTCCTCGGAACGAAGCACGTAATTATCTTGGTTTGTATTCATCATGTTGCGTCAGTATGTCACCCCGCCACCTCGAAGAGGGCAGGATGGGTAAAAATAGTCCGGGAAACCTATAAGGCAAGTATTATGCCCGCCGGGCAGGGCTGACAAATTGCGCGCGACCGGAACGAAAAAAGCCCCCGGAAACCGGGGGCCGTATCGAAAAGGGGCGGATCGGGCCTTTAAAGGGCCAGGCCCACGGAGACCTGAAAGCCTTCGCTCTTCCATTTACCCTCTTCGGGCAGCTCACTGATATTGTTCAAGCCGATGGCGTAGCGGGCGTTGAGGCGCAGGTTGGCCAGTTTGAACTGCACCCCCCCCAGCATCGACAGGTCACCGCTTCGGAAGGCACGGCCCCCGTTCTGCAACAGGGTCCGGTTCTGATCGATCAGGATGCCGAATTGCGGCCCCGCCTGAAGCGACAGGAAACTTCCGATGAGTTTATAGTTAACCACGATCGGTAGCGAGAGGTAATTCAGCTTTATATTGGCATTGCCGTTGAACACATCCTGGTACACATGTCGGTAATTGCTGTCCAACCGCGTGGCATACTGGTTCCAGAGCACTTCGGGCTGCAGGACCAGCTTATTGCCCATACGGATCTCCATGAATCCGCCCAGATGATACCCGTACCGGAACTCATCGCGGAAGGAACGGCCGTCGACCTTGGTAATATTGGCACCGGCCTTGGCACCGATGTGGAACTGGGCGAAGAGAACTTGAGTGGCAAGCACCAGCATGGCCAGAAAAAAAAGTCTTGTTTTCATCCGATCGAATTTTAAAGGTGAATAATGGTACCGGTTCCCCGGGATCCCGGGTTTCGGCCGTCCAATCATTCCAAGGATGATGCCAGAGGAACCCTGACGCTGTTAAAATTCGTTAACGGTCGCGGCCGATCAGTATACCGGCCTGTACGGAATACAGCAGGTTGAAGTTGCCGGCCGCAGCGGGGAAATAATAATCCAGCGCCACCTGAGGCTGCAGAAAAAATCGCCCGATGCTGTACTCCGACCGCAGGTACAGCGTGAGAGAAAGCGGCTGGAAGCGGAGCTGATCGTCGAGAAAGAGGTTATCGGAATTGTAGAGCAGGTTGCTGCCGGTACGGACCGTGGTGGCATACGTGGCAGACGACTGGTTGAAACCGAACTTTTGGGTGCCGCTGGTCAGGCTCAGTTGCGGGGAGAACCGGACAAAATCCCTCCGGCCCAGCACATCCAGCCAGTAGAAATCATGGCGCACGGAGGTCACAAGCGACAGATCGCTGACCGATTCCCGGGTGTTGATGAACGTGTAACCCCGCTGCCGCAGACGCAGGTCGCGGATCAGGGTCACCCGCTCTTCGAATGAACTGCGGGAGCCCCACCCATAACTTACGGTTACCAGGGGCCGCAGCCATCCTTTCCGGTATATGAAATAGCCGCTGATCTCATTCTGGATGGGTGTCGTATAGAAAGCAAGCGAATCCCGGGTGATGAAGCGGGTGTAGCTCACCCCCGTGGCAAAGGCCTTATTCTTCAAATAATCGAAGGAGGGACTGAAGGCATACTGGAACAGGTTGAGCGCTGCGCCATCGTCGACCGCATGGCCGCTCAGCGTCAGCCCCAGGCCGCTGCGGTGATAATAACCCACACCGGGTGCAAAACTGACCTTGGTGTCGGTCCGCACATCGTTCGCCAGCTTATCCTGAAAATTGTAAAAGCCCTTTCCGGCAGATGCGCTCACGATGGCATAGCTGCCGGGGTTCAGGATCGAATCCATGAAGGCATCGAAGTCACGAAAGATCGCCTCATAATCCAGCGTGGTATCGATCAGAGACGGATCGGGGCGGCCGATCGGATGCCCCGAGGTATCGGCGCCAACGGTCAACTGCTGGCCGACGAGGGAGGTGATGTTGAGCAACAGTGCCGCCAGTATCAGGGTTGATTTCCGCATCCGGCAGTGGGTGGTCCGCTCGGTCAGACCGCCGTACGGAAGGTACGTTTAATCCGGACCCTCAGGATTCGCCCGCCAGCTCGATCACTGTGATCTCCGGCAGAATACCGACACGCCCGGGATAGCCCAGGAACCCGAAGCCCCGGTTCACATACAGCCGCTGCACCGCACCCGGCCGGCTTGTATCCTCGTACAGACCGGCCCATTCGCGGTATACGTATTGTACGGGGCTCCATTTCAGACCGGGAATCTCCACGCCGAACTGCATGCCATGCGTATGGCCTGAGAGCACCAGGGCGATGTCCGGGTACTGCGGCAACACCTCCCCCTTCCAGTGTGAGGGATCATGGCTGAGCAGGATCTTGAAAGGAAAAGGCCCCGACCCGTCATAGGCCTTGCTGAGGTCGCCGTACTTGGGGAACCGGGCCTTGGAGCTCCAGTTCTCCACGCCCAGAATGGCGATCCGGTCGCCGCCCCGCTCGAGTACCACATGTTCGTTCAGCAGCAGGCGCCAGCCGAGTTCGCGATGTACCTGCTTCAACCGCTCCAGATTTTCCTGCTTTTCGCGCGGACTGTCCCAGGCCACATAATCTCCGTAGTCATGATTACCCAGGATAGAATAGACCCCCAGAGGAGCCCGGATCTCAGCGAACAGACTGCGATAGGGTTCCATTTCCGATGCCAGATTATTGACAAGGTCGCCGGTGAAAACGACCAGGTCGGGCCGCTCGTCCAGCACGGCCCGGATCCCCCGGCACACGCCATCGGGATCGGTGAAACTACCGGCATGGATATCGGACAGCTGAACGATCCGAAGTCCGCTGAATCCGCGCGGCAGATCGGGATAGTGCAACCGAACACGCCGCACCTGAAAGCGGTATTTGTTCGAAAGTCCGTAGATGAGCGTACCGAACAACCCACCGCCTACCAGGGTACCAGCCCAACTCAGGAACAGGGACCGGGGGATCGGCTCCCCACTGCCCTCCCGATAGGCAGGGATGGCCTTCATGCCCAGCCACTGCAGCCCGCGACGGAGGTCATCGGTTAGAAAAAACAAAGCCCCCACCAGCTTGGCGAAGAACAACCCCGCCACCACCGAGAACAGTGTACTTCGGAACAAGGGGGAGATGCGCTCGGAACGGAGGTAGGGCAGCAGCAGGATCAACAGAACGGCAGTTACCGACAATCCCCAATAAAGCAGAAAGAGGACGGTACGGGTCCGGCTGCCTGCAGGTTGTGAGAGGGTGCGGACCACCTGAAAACAATAGAGGTCCAGCAACAGCATGAACCCGATCAGGAGCCACCAAAAGGGGGATTGTCGCATTGTGACCGCAAAAATACTCCGGAAAAGGCAGGGGCGCTTACCTTTGCCGATTCAAGCCAGATCCATGCGGTTCACCTATTACGGACATGCCTGTTTTTTAGTGGAGACCAACGGTCGCCGGCTCCTGTTCGATCCGTTCATAACCGGGAACGAACTGGCCAGGAATGTCGATCCCGCAGCCATCCGGGCCGACCTGATCCTGGTATCCCACGGTCATGCGGACCATATCCTGGACTGTGTGATGCTGGCTCAACAAACGGGGGCGCATGTAGTGTGCAGCTGGGAAGTGGGTGACTGGCTGGGCAAGCAGGGGGTAGCCAACCTGCACCCGATGAATACCGGAGGCTGCCGCGACTTCGACGGATGCACCGTTCGATGTACCGTGGCGCAGCATTCCAGCGGCTTGCCTGATGGCTCCTACGGCGGGAACCCGATGGGCTTTCTCGTGACCAGCCCGGAAGGCAGTTTCTACTACAGCGGGGATACGGCCCTGACGCTCGACATGCAGCTGATCCCCGGGTGGGCAAAA
>JBJOMF010000122.1:0-3831 GCA_046052505.1 Bacteroidota bacterium
CGCTACCCGCTACCGGAACGGGACGCAGCCCGGTTACTGATATACCGAAACGGGACGATCTGCGAGGACAGGTACCATGGGATAGCCCAATTCCTCCCCCTGGGATCGCTGCTGGTCTTCAATGACACCCGCGTGATCGATGCACGGCTGTTGTTCAAGAAACCAAGTGGCGGCGTGATCGAACTGTTCTGCCTCGACCCCGCCCCTGAACAGACCGATCTCCCGGGCGCGCTGCAGCAGAAAGGCTCCGTTCGCTGGCAATGCCTGGTGGGTGGCGCATCGAAATGGAAAGCCGGGCAAGTCCTGGAAAAAACCGGAACGGACAAAGAAGGCAACTGGCTGCTGCAAGCCCGGTATGAGGGTAAGGGCAACGGGGCCTTCACGATCGCATTCAACTGGCAACCAGAAACACTGCGATTTTCCGAAATACTCCAGCGGGCCGGGGCCGTACCACTCCCCCCTTACCTGAGAAGGGCGGCTGAAACGTCCGACCGCAACCGGTATCAGACCGTTTATGCTGCCAAGGAAGGATCGGTGGCGGCGCCGACCGCGGGCCTGCATTTTACCGAAGGGGTCTTTTCCAGTTTGCACGACCGGCAGATCGACACCTGCTTCCTCACCCTGCACGTTGGTGCAGGCACTTTCCGTCCGGTAACCACGGAACGGATGCGAGACCATGATATGCACGCCGAATGGATCGATGTGCGTGCGGAAACGATCGGGCGGATCCGGGATCGGATCGGAAAGGCTCCCGTCGTGGCCGTAGGTACCACCTCCCTGCGAACGCTGGAAACCCTGTATTGGATGGGCGTACGGATCCTCCGGAACGGTCCGAAGACCCTTACCGAAGAATTCGGCCAATGGGAAGCCTATGAACTGGAAACAAGGGCCGTTCCCGGAGCCGAGGCCCTGCAAGCCCTCATGGACTGTATGGAACAACAGGGCCTGAACCGCCTCATCGGACGAACCCGGCTGCTGATGGCCCCCGGATACCGGCTCCGTCTGGCTGAAGGCCTAGTGACGAATTTTCACCAACCGAATTCGACCCTACTACTGTTGGTGGCAGCGGTGATCGGAGAGGACTGGCGATCCGTATACGACCACGCCCTGGCGAATGGCTTCCGGTTCCTCAGTTATGGGGATGGCTGTCTGCTCTGGAAAACTAATTGAGACCGTCCGTGTCCGGTAGATACGTAGAGGTCAGACCTTTTTCAAAGGAAGATCGATGGTAAAACAACTGCCCCGTCCCAGTGTACTTTCGGCCTTGATCGAACCGTGATGTGCCTCCACCAGGGTTTTGACATAACTCAGTCCCAGCCCAAAGCCTTTAACATTATGAACATTGCCGGTATGGGCCCGGTAAAACTTTTCGAAGATGCGCTTGAGGGTATCGCGGCTCATACCGATCCCATTGTCCTCGATGCGCACCGTAAGATAGTGGCCGTTGGAACGAGAGCCGATACGGATGTCGGGAGCCACACCGTCCCGCGCATACTTGACGGCATTGTCGATGAGGTTATTGACCAGATTCGACAGGTGCACTTCGTCGGCATCGATCAGATCAGTGGCCGCTTGCAGATCGAGTCGTACCTGCCCGTTCTTTTGCTGCAGCTGCAAGGTGAACGTATCCACGATATCCCGGATCACCTCATGCACATGCACCGGCCTGAGATTCAGATCAACCTCCTGCCGCTCCAGCTGGGATGCCTTCAGGATCGTTTCCACCTGCTGGTTCATCCGCTGATTCTCCTCTTTGATGATCCCGCTGAAATAGGCGAGCCGGTCCCGGTCCTGTATCACCTTCTCGTTCCGCATGGCGTCCACGGCCAGGGAGATCGTAGCAATGGGCGTTTTGAACTCATGCGTCATATTGTTTATAAAATCATTCTTGATCTCCGCCAGCTTCTTCTGCCGCAACATAGTACGTACCGTTACCAGGAAGGCGATCAGAATGATGAGGGTGAATAGCCCCGAGATGAGGATCCGCCAAAAAAGGGACTTCAGCACCAGACCCTTGAGGTCGGGTACCACGACCACAAGGAGTTCATCGACCGCCAGGTTCTCCCCCGGGGTTCCGCCAAGTGCCTGAAGGGCCGTGTAATAGATGAAGTTATGGGCGGTATCCGCATAGGAGGCCGCAAAGCCGCTCGACGCCTTTTGGAATACCATGTTGCCCGATAGATCGAAGGATGCGATCCCGAACTCATACCGCATGTTCTTGAGATCGTTGTCCCGAAAGGACTGGTCGAACTTTTGCCGGACTTCCTCCACGGAAAACCGGCTGGCGACGGTGCGGGGCCGGAACAGGTCGAAAGTGAATCCGTCGGGAAGGATGGAGCCCGTCTTTCCGTTACCCAACAGATCGTTGCCTTTAAGGTGCGAAAGCACATCGGCCACCTGACGGGTACTGACTTCCACCTGGTGTTTGATCTGCTCCTTGCGCAACGAGATCATGTTTCGCAGGGAGGAGTTCTGGTTCACGATGATCCCCACCAGCGAAAGGCTGATCAGCACGATGATGATGGTAATGCTTCGTTTCACCTGGATGACGGCCTAGGCGGCTTCAGACAAAAATAAGGTCCCGGACCGTGAACCCCTCGACCGGGCACCCTGCAGCATGGGATTTAACGATGAATTGGGAGCCACTGGGCCTTTGCGGCCGCCCAAAAAGATTCTATATTGAACCATGATCGAACCCGGGCCCGGCATCCTGCTGATCGCAGACCCCTTTTTAAAGGACCCCAACTTCCTGAGGTCTGTTGTGTTGCTCTGTGAGCACAAGGACGAGGGAAGTTTCGGGTTTGTCATCAACCGCCCGCACCGGCATACGCTCGACCGGCTGGTGCCGGAATGCGAGGGCCATCCACTGCCCGTTTACTACGGAGGGCCCGTCCAAGAAGACACGCTTCATTTCCTGCACCGCTGTCCCGATGCGATTCCCGGAGGCGTGGAGATCCTCAAAGGGGTATTCTGGGGCGGAGATTTCGAGACGGTGGTCCGGCAGGTCCGTGAGGGAACGCTTTCACCCGAGCGGATCCGCTTCTTCATCGGCTACTCCGGATGGAGCGAAGGGCAGCTCGCCGGCGAACTCGATGAGAAGACCTGGATCACCGTACCCGCCGAAAGGGATCTGATCTTCCACCCTGCGCATGATGAAATCTGGAAGGAGGCTCTCCGATCGCTGGGCGGGGAATATGAGATGATGGTAAACTATCCGATCGACCCGCAATTGAACTAGAAATCGTCCGGAAAGGGCATAAAAAAACCCTTCGGTTCGCGAAGGGCCATTCTATTCATTTCAGGGGTCAGCCTACCTCCTTGGCGCCTTCCGCCAGGACCGTCACCCGGTTGTTCAGCACTTCCACGAATCCACCCTGAATATCGAACAACAAGACATGCTGTTGTTTATCACGCAAGACTTTTACGCGCCCCTGCTTGAGCGCACTAACCATCGGGGCGTGTCGGTCCAATACCTCGAAGGATCCGCTGATACCCGGCATCTGTACACCGAATACCTCACCGCTGAAGATCTTGCGCTCGGGAGTGAGTATCTCTAAATTCATGCGTTCACGTTTTTACGGCGGAAGGACCTGGTATCAACCCTGTGCGGCGGCCAGTAGTTTCTTGCCTTTTTCGATGGCGTCATCGATCGTACCGACCAGGTTGAAGGCCGCTTCCGGATATTCGTCCACCTCGCCGTCCATAATCATATTGAAGCCCCGGATGGTCTCCTCAATAGGCACCAGAACGCCCTTCAGACCCGTGAAGGCCTCCGCCACATGGAAAGGTTGTGACAGGAAGCGCTGCACTTTACGTGCACGGGATACGATC
>JBJOMF010000123.1:0-9728 GCA_046052505.1 Bacteroidota bacterium
GAGATCATCGAAACACAGATCACCGAACCCCTGGAAAAGGCCATCAACGGGATCGCCGGCATCCGCAATATCACGTCGCAGAGTTCGCAGGGCAGCAGCAACATCACCGTGGAATTCGAACTGGGTGCCGACCTGGAATCGGCCGCCAATGACGTGCGGGACAAGGTGTCGCAGGCACAGCGTTCTCTCCCTTCCGACCTCGATGCCCCACCCGTGGTCTCCAAAGCGGATAACAGCGGCGACCCCATCGTCATCTTCCTCGCCCAGAGCCAGCTGCGAAATTCGCTTCAAATGAGCGAATTCGCCAATAACAATCTGGTCGAACGCCTTCAAACCATCCCCGGCGTGAGCGGGGTCAACATCTGGGGAGAGAAACGGTACGCCATGCGCATCTGGTTCAATCCGCAAAAGCTCAGCGCCTATTCGCTGACACCCGGGGATGTGCAACGAGCCCTGCTTCGAGAGAATGTGGAACTCCCGTCCGGAAAGATCACGGGGAACGCAACCGAATTGTCGATCCGCACCTTCGGACGCCTGAATACGGAAGAGGACTTCAACAACCTGATCATAAAAAACACTGATGGCGCCGATATCCGGCTGCGTGATGTCGGCGAGGCGGTACTCGGCCCGGAGAACGAGGAGAGCATCCTCCGCGAGAGCGGCATTCCCATGATCGCCATCACGATCATACCCCAACCGGGCTCCAATTACATCTCCATCGCCGACGAGGTGTACAAACGGTTCGAACAGATCAAAAAGGACATCCCCGAAGACATCCGTCTGGAGATCTCATACGACCAGACCCAGTACATCCGAAAATCGATCAGCGAGGTGAAGGAAACCCTCCTGCTGGCCTTCGCCCTCGTGGTACTCATCATCTTCCTGTTCTTCCGGGAGTGGCTGATCGCTATACGACCTCTCATCGACATCCCTGTCTCGCTGATCGGCGCCTTCTTCATCATGTACCTGCTGGGCTTCACCATCAACGTCCTCACGCTGCTGGCCATCGTGCTGGCAACGGGTCTGGTGGTAGACGACGGCATCGTCGTAACGGAGAATATCTTCAAGAAGATGGAACGGGGCATGAACAAGTGGCAGGCGGCCCTGGCCGGCTCCAAGGAGATCTATTTCGCGGTGATCGCCACTTCGCTTACGCTGGCGGTGGTCTTCCTTCCGATCATCTTCCTGCAGGGCTTCGTCGGCCGGCTCTTCCGGGAGTTCGGGATCGTTGTGGCCGGCGCCGTACTGATCTCGGCCTTCGTTTCACTCACTCTCACCCCGGTATTGAACGTATGGCTGAGCAAGAAGGGGGATGTACACCGGCATTCCTGGTTCTACAACCGCACGGAATTCATCTTTCACGGATTTGAGAATTTCTACCGGCGCTGGCTCACCGGATTTCTCCGGGTGCGATGGGTGGCACCGCTGATCGTTGCCACTTGTGTCGGGGCGATCGTTTACGTGTACAACAAACTCCCCTCCGAACTGGCCCCGATGGAGGACCGCAGCGGTTTCCGCCTGTCCCTGACGGCACCCGAAGGAACGTCCTATGACGCGATGGACCGATATGTGGACCGGATATCCACCCTGCTCACAGATTCCGTACCGGAAAGACGATACGTAGTGAGCATGACCTCGCCGGGCTTCACGGGCTCGGGCTCTGCCAACAGCGGCTTCGTACGCGTCACACTCAAACAACCATCCGACCGCGAACGCAGCCAGCAAGACATCGTCAACTGGGTGAATAAGACCCTGCCCCGGTTCAACGAAGGAAGGGCCTTTGCCATACAGGAACAGACCATTTCGGTGAACCGCCGCTCCGGACAACCCGTACAATTCGTGCTGCAACATGTCAATGCCGAAAAGATCCGGAACATACTCCCCCGGTTCCTGGACGAGGCCGGTAAAAGTCCCGTGTTCATCGGGGTCGACGCCGACCTGAAATTCAACAAACCCGAACTGAAGATAACGATCGACCGCTTACGCGCCAGCGAACTGGGCGTGAGCGTACAGGATATCTCGGAAACCCTGCAGATGGCCCTCAGCAACCGGCGGCTGGGGTATTTCACCAAGGACGGAAAACAATACCAGGTTATCGGACAGGTGGAACGTGCCGACCGGGATGATCCCTCGGACCTTCGCAACATCTATGTCCGGAATACGGAGGGCCGCCCGGTCTCCCTCGACAATCTGGTGACCATTTCGGATGATGTCACTCCACCCACGATCTATCATTTCAACCGGTACAAGTCGGCCACCATATCGGCCGGTCTCGCCCCCGGAAAGACCATCGGCGATGGCATCGACGAAATGCGGCGGATCGCCCGGGAACTCCTAGATGAAACCTTCTATACGGCCCTTTCCGGTCCGTCACGGGATTTTTCGGAAAGTTCCGGGAGCGCCACCTTCGCTTTCCTTCTCGCACTGGGATTGATCTTCCTCGTGCTGGCTGCGCAGTTCGAAAGTTTCGTGGATCCCCTTACGATCATGTTCACCGTGCCGCTGGCACTGGCCGGTGCATTGCTGACCTTGCTGCTGTTCGGACAAACCATCAATATCTTCTCGCAGATCGGTATGATCATGCTCATCGGGCTCGTGACCAAGAACGGCATCCTGATCGTAGAATTCGCCAACCAAAAACAGCTTCAGGGCGTTCCCAGACGAACCGCCGTCCTGGAGGCCGCCGTGAGCCGGTTCCGACCCATCCTCATGACGAGCCTCGCGATGGCCCTTGGCGCACTGCCGCTGGCCCTTTCGCTCGGAGACGCTTCCACCAGCCGGATCCCCCTCGGGATCGTGATCATCGGCGGGATCCTGTTCTCGCTGATCCTCACCCTTTTTGTCATACCTGCCATGTACAGTTACCTTTCCACCCGTAAGCGGAAAAGCGCCCTGGACAACCCGGAGTTCATCACATCCGACGAAACGACCGCACATGAGAACCCTGCGTAACTGCCTATTAATCCTCTTGCCCCTGGCGGCCCTTCCCGTGCACGCCCAGCGGACCCTTACACTCGAAGAGGCGATCGCCACCGCACTGAATAACAATTATGAGATCCGGATCGCCCGGAACGATTCGATGGTGGCGGCGCTGGATTACTCGTTCCGGAACAGCGGTTATTACCCGCGGCTCAATGCCAATACCGGTATCCTGTTCAACAATAACGGACAACGCCAGAAATTCAACGATGGCACCATCCGGGAACGGAACAACATCGGATCGAACAATATCAATGCAGCCGTCTCCCTCAACTGGACCCTGTTCGACGGGTTTCGGATGATGGCTACAAGACAGAAAGCGGCGGAATTCGTGAAGCGCGGGGAACTGACCATCAAAGAACAAGTGATCAACACCGTATCGGAGGTCATAAATACATACTACAGCATCGCCCGACAGAAACAACAACTGCGGGCGGTCGAGGAACAGATGTCCATCAGCCAGGAACGGGTGAAATTGGCCCAATATAAACTCGATATCGGTGCCGGCGCCAAACCCGATGTGCTGCAGAGCAAAGTGGACCTGAACGCACAGAAGGCCGCCCAACTGCAGCAACAGACGCTGATCGCCCAACTGAAGGAGCAACTCGCGCAGCTGATGAATACAGGTAAACGCGCCGACTTCGAAGTGCTGGACTCGATACCGATCCGGAACGGACTGTCGCTGGCCGATATACAACAGGGAGCTGAAGCCAACAATCCCAGCCTGCTGCTCACGGAGAAGAACAGGGATATTGCACAGCTAACGCTGAAAGAACAAAAGGCCGGCAGGTTCCCACAACTTGCCTTCAACTCGACCTATAATTTCAGCCGACTCGATAACAAGGCCGTGGTGAACCCCTTTCAACCCCTGTTCAGCAGGAACAAGGGCTATAATTACGGGTTCACCGCGACCATCCCGATCTTCAACAATCACACGGTCAGGCGACAGATCCGTCAGGCCGAGCTGGACATCCGTTTTCAGGGGCTGCTCTACGACAACCAAAAATCACTCATCAGCCTCAGCGTACTCATTGCCTGGCAGGCCTACGAACAGCAAAAGCGAGCCCTGGCCCTCGAAGAGGAGAACATTCTGCTGGCAAAAGAGAACGTAAGTATCATTTTTCAGGTATACCGGCTGGGGGCGACCACGTACATCCAGCTTCGGGAAGCCCAAAAAAGCCTCGAAGATGCCTACACCCGCCTGATCAATGCCCGGTACAATACCAAACTGGCCGAGACCGAACTACTGCGCCTCAAAGGAGAACTGGTTCAGTAGCGGTTCCCGATATTGAACTACTTTTGTCGTACGGGTCACGCTAAATACGATTACATGAAACCACTGGTCGGAATCATCATGGGCAGCGACAGCGACCTGCAGGTGATGCAGGCTGCGGCCGATCTGCTCCAGCAATTCAACATCTCCCATGAGGTGACGGTGGTATCCGCCCACCGCACCCCGCACCGCATGATCGATTATGCCACGAAGGCCCGCGATCGGGGCCTCAAGGTGATCATCGCCGGAGCCGGCGGAGCGGCCCACCTGCCCGGCATGGTCGCATCGGTGACCACCCTGCCCGTTATCGGCGTACCGATCAAATCCTCCAACTCCATCGACGGATGGGATTCCGTGTTGTCCATTTTACAGATGCCCAACGGAGTCCCCGTAGCCACGGTGGCGCTGAATGCGGCACGGAATGCGGGGATCCTGGCCGCTGAGATCCTGGGCACATCCGATGATGCCATCGCCCTCCGCATAGCCGATTACAAACAGTCGATGAACAATGACGTAATCGAAAAGGTGGAACAACTGAAGAAGGAAGGCTGGGAAAACCGTTTTGACTGAACCCCTATCGGCCTTGAATAAGTCAGCGCTCCACCGATTTACCGCCCTCCTCCTGCTGGGCATCCTGACATCCTGTGCCAAACGTGCCGACCTCAGGATCCTCACGATGAGGAAACTTTTCAACTATCCTTCCGCCTCCGCCATTGCATGCAAAGGGGATACGGTATACCTGATGGGAGACGACGCCCGCCACCTGTTGATGACAGATACGAATTTAAATCCCATTGACTCCCTGCTGGTAATGTCCTGGCCATCGGAACGTATACCCAAATCCGTGAAACCGGACCTGGAGAGTATGACATGGACCGATGACGGCCATTTGCTCATGGCAGGCTCCGGTGCAAAGGCACCTGAACGGATGCGCGGCTGGCTGATCCGCTCGGGTCGTGAAAAAGACAGCCTGCAACTCAACGTATTCTTCGAGCGATTGAAACAACTCGGTATCCGGGAATGCAATATCGAAGGACTGGCCACCATCCCCGGATCGGTCGTACTCGCCAACCGGGGTAGTCAGGGCTACCGGAAGAACCACCTCATATTCACCTCCCCCCACTTCTGGGAAAAGCAGCAAATCGCTCCGATCCATACGGTACTGACCGGCACCAATCCCGACAGCAACCTGTTCCGGGGCATCTCAGGTCTGGATTATGCTCCGGGAGCCGATGCACTGGTCCTGACCGTTTCCACGGAAGCCACCCGCAACAGCCTGGACGACGGGGCGATCGGGAAAAGTTATATCTGGATCATTCACGGCATCAGCACGAAGAAACAGTGGCAAGCCATCAATCCCAACCGGATCATCGATCTGGAAGCCGCCGATAAAAGATTTCGGGGTCAGAAGATCGAATCCGTTGCCGTACGCCGCGAAAGCAACGGCCAGGCGGAACTTCTCCTGGCAGCGGACAATGATGATGGCAGCAGCACGCTTTTCCGGATCGCACTATCGCTGCGCAACTGATGGCATCTTGCACTTTTACAGTACATTTAGATCAGAACCAAGTACCTCTCCATGATAAGAACCACACTCCTGGCTGCCATCACCGGCATCCTGTTCATCCATAACGGCAGGGCACAGGCGCCGCCGATCCCACGCGATACCTCCGTGGCAGGACCGCAAACCTTCGCCCTGATCATGGGCGTATCCAAATACAAGTACGTCAGACCCCTGTCCTACGCGGACAAGGATGCCGAGCTTTTTCGCGACCACCTCCTCTCCCCGGCAGGGGGCGGCCTGAAAAAGGACAATATATTCCTGCTCATCAATGAACAGGCACTTGCCTCTACGTTCTGGACCAAAGGATTCCAATGGCTGCGTGCCAAGCAGCTTCGCCGTGGCGACCGCCTTTACATCTTTTTGGCAGGTCACGGGGATGCCATCGATGAGGACCAATACTTCTTCCTCAGTCAGGACTGCAATCCGGCCGGCGACAAGAACAATTACCTGGTTGGAGGAGCGATCCAACTCTTCAACCTGAAAAAAAAGATAGCAGCCGAGACCCATAAAGGCGTGGAAGTCGTTTTGGTGATGGATGCCTGCCGGTCGAATGAACTGCCCGGAGGGCAGGAAGGACTTAATTTCCTGAACAGTTCGATCTCGGAGAAAAAAGCAGGCGAGATCATGATGCTTGCCACGGGTGCAGGACAGGAATCCGTAGAGGATGCCTCCGTAGGAAGCGGACACGGTCTGTTCACCTGGTACCTGGTGGACGCCATGAGCGGGATGGCCGACAGCGGACCGCAGGCGGATGGTCGGATCACCGTAAAGGAGATCAAGGACTATGTCGGCAAGAATGTCCCGGCGGTCGCACGGCAGCGTTTCAACCGGGAACAAGTACCCTATTTCTGCTGCAACGAGTCCGAGAGCACGACGGTTAGCCGGGTGGATGCCGGATACCTGCGTCAGTGGATGGAACGTCGTAATTCGCGTGGCGGCAATGCCTACGAGGGCCCCTGGCGCGTACCGCAGGCCCCTGCCGATACCGCATTAACCGAAACCTATAATCGTTTCAACAAAGCACTCCGCTCCGGAGATCTGGAGGGCTCTGCATCCGCAGAGGAGTATTATCGCCGCCTGTCAGGGAAGTTTCCCGGAAATCCCTATACCGAGGATGCCGCAAACAGTCTGGCATCCCGATGGATCGAATCCGCCAGGGTCAAGGTGAACCAATACCTGACTTGCTCCATCTCCTCATCCGCTCCCAACGTGAAGGAACATGCAGTCGCTGCTTCCCGGATGGAAAAAGCCATCTTGCTGCTACAACCGATCGAGCCGGACTATGCGGCCTCTTTGCGCGGCCAGTCATACCTGCTGCGTTCAGTCGGAACGGAATCGGTTCCGGAAGCACTGCAACTTGCCCATCAGGCACGGACGGTCGAACCCGGAGCGTCCTACATCCTGAACTGGCTCGCCCGACTTCACATGAGAACGGGGGCACGAGACAGCGCCCTCTATTATGCTGAGAGAGCCGCAGCTGCCGCTCCCAAATGGGCCTGCGCTCTTGCCACACTAACGGCAGCGAGGGAACTCCCGAAACAAAATGCGCCATCCGGCAACAAAGGGAGTAAGTCCGGGACGCTACGCCGTGCGGGTGGTTTTGGCTTCACGCTGGGCGGAAGCATGAACCAATCGCAGCCCACCTATTCGGGAAATCCCAATTCCCGGTACAGCAGCGTGTCATCAGCAGGTGCCCCGGCCTTTCATATTGGCATACTCTACCAGCTGCCGTTAGGCAGTATTGTTTCGGTACGCCCTACGATAAGTATCAGCAGGGAAAACAGCAACATTGACTTTACCGTTCGCAATACGTCCGGAGTCGTGCAGGTGGAACGGATCGCCGTGAATGGTACTGCCGTAAACATGGCACTCCCGGTATTGGTCCGCCTTTCCCAAAAGCAACGTGCCCCCTACCTGATGGGCTCGGCCGTTTTCAGCTACCTGACGGGACAAAGTACGGCATCCGCCAACCTGCTTCGCATCAAGCGATCGATGACCCTGGCCGACGTCGGTCTGGGGTATGAGTTTCGCTTCAAAGGACCTTTGACCCTTTCGCCTGAGCTGCGGTACAGCCTCGGGCTCACCGATGTGCAAGACCCGGCAGCGACCGGTGTGTACGCCACCGCTTTGGCCGGACTTAAGCGAAATGCGTTCGGACTGAGTCTGGTCCTTCGGCTACGGTAACGGATCAGTCCTCCGTAAGAATGGTGAATTCCTGTTCCCAGACCAGGGAGGCATCATATACCATACGGAACAGGTCTGGTCCCCATTGGGCAAAATAGCTGGTGAAATTGTCACGCCGCTCCTGCAGCCCGCCACCGGGGAAAAGTTGATCGTATACCGATCGAAGTTGTCGCTGTTGAACCGCAAATTTCCGTTGCTCGGCCCGGATCAGTTTTTTCCCAAAACCCTGTATCCCATTGATGGCCTGTTGCCGCAAGGCCTGCACATGCGGCTGGAGGGTGCTGTCTACGGCTCCGGCCTGATGCAATGCAGCGTCGTACAAAGCATTTATTTCGTCGAGGCGTTTCTGTATGCCGAGCTCATGCGCACTATCACGTAAAACCATCCGCCGCGCGAGCTCCGGCATCGGATTGAAGAACTCCTCCGGAGCAAATCCCGTACCCTCGATCCGATGCTGCCACGTTCGACCGATGAGGAGGAATGAATTCCGGAGCAACAGTACGGGGAACGGAACACCATGCCGATCGAACAGTTCCTTCAGCTGCAGCCAGTATGCGAGCTCACCACCACCACCCACAAACGCGATATCAGGAAGGATACTGCACTGAAAAAGTGGCCGGAGGATCACGTTGGGACTGAATCGCTCCGGATGTTCATCCAGATCGCGCAGCAGATCCGCTGCTGAGAATTGAAGGCCAGTGCCCGGTATACGGAATTTATTCCCATCGGACTCGATCCGTTCGCGGATCCCCTCCAGCAGGTAGAACAGGTTGATCGCGCGTGGCTGAGCCTGCGCTTTGTAGCCAGCCGCAGTGAGCCGGTCGGTGGTCGCTTTCACAAGAGACGCTGACCGGCCTTCCATCAGCTCTTCCCGGAACAGGGGCACCAGGGTTCTTTTGAAGGCTGATTGATCCGGCAGCAAGACCACCAGACCTCGGTCGGCGAAGAGAGAGTGGATGAGCCGGAATGTAGCTTCGGCGATCGTTCGGCCGGGCACATAAGCCGTTCGCAAGCGATCGATGATATCCCGTCCGTAAGGCTGCACCCCAAGTGTTCCGGCAATACCATCGATCAGGGTAAGCAGGGCCTCGTCGACCACCATGCGGCCCACGGCTCCCGACTGTCGCGGCTCCCAAGTCCATTGCTGACCATCGACCCAGGCTGTACCCAGCTCTGCGAGGTCCGCATCCTCGGAGCCCACGTAAAAAACCGGGACAAAGTGATACTCCGGCAACAGTTCCTGCAACCGATCCGCCAGGCGGATCGCATGAATGATTTTATAGATCACATACAGCGGCCCGGTGAATAGATTGTTCTGATGTGCGGCAGTGACGGTAAAGGTTTTATCGGACATGAGCGACCGGATATTGGCGGACACTTTTTCGTTGAGTGGGATGCCGGCATATTGCCGCTCCAGCTCATGTACCAAAAGCGCCCGGTCGATAGGAACGGCCCCACGAGAACGGATGGCTTCGCGCATGCCAGTGATCGAGGGTAACGGGCCATGAAAAGATCGTAGCGCCTCCGACCCATCGATATAGTCGAGCACCAGCGGATCGAAAACCCCGGTCTGCCGGTAAGGTATGCGTGTAGCCTTGGCGTTCATTAAGGATGTAAATGTAAGCACTCCCCTGCGTTGTATCAATCGTCCCGGAAAGGATAACGCAGTTTTAGGAGAACCGCTCGACCGAAAAGGGGGTTGTATCCATAGAGCAGGCTGTTTCATTG
>JBJOMF010000124.1:0-3059 GCA_046052505.1 Bacteroidota bacterium
AAATACATGCTCGAGGTCAAGTCGGTCGGTTCCGCATCCCTATGGAGCAAGGATACCCTCAATGCAAAGTTCAGTTTCGATGGCAAACAGGTGAAGCTAAGCTATGCACCCATGCCCCGCCGGCAGCGACCGGTTCCGCCTCCGGGTGCCGATACCGCCCAGCGCCGTCCTGGCGGATTCCCCGGCGGTGGTTTTGGCAGGGGCATGCAAACGGCATCCGACCTTCCGGCCAACGCCACCCGACTCAGCGGTGTAAGTAACGGAACGGAATGGAATGGTACCGGGATGGACTCTTTGGGCAATGCGCTCACCTGGACGGCCGTTTTCGAAAAGGCGGCCGAAACCAAGACTGATAGCGTACGGAAGAAAGATGCGCCATCGGTCGGGCAGGTCACCTATCCGTTCCTGCCTTTCGGCTGGGCGACCGCTGACAAGCCGAAGCAGGAGACCATCCTGATCCGAAATGCGACGGTATGGACAAGCGAGAAGGACGGTGTCATGAGCAACACGGATGTGCTGTTGAAGAACGGCAAGATCGCTGCGATCGGCAAGAACCTCAACGAACCGGGTGCCCGGGTGATCGACGGTACGGGCCGCCATGTTTCTCCGGGGATCATCGATGAACACTCACATATCGCCGCCGCCTCCATTAATGAGGGCGCCCAGTCGGTCACCTCGGAAGTGCGGATCGCCGATAACCTCAGTCCGGATGACATCCAGATCTATCGCCAGCTCAGCGGGGGTGTGACAACCTCCCATATCCTGCATGGGTCTGCCAATGTGATCGGAGGCCAAACGCAGCTGATCAAATTGCGCTGGGGCGCCAATGATGAGGAGCTGAAGTTCAGGGGATGGCCCGGGCAGATCAAGTTCGCATTGGGCGAGAACGTGAAACGCTCCAACTTCTCCGTGCCGGGGGGCAATAATCGCTATCCCGATACCCGCATGGGCGTGGAGCAGGTGCTGGTGGATGCTTTCACCCGAGCCAAGGACTACAAAAAAGAGTGGGATGTCTACAACGCGACCCGCGAGCAGCTGCTCAAGGCCAAGAAACCGCTGACGGGGCTCCTGCCGCCGCGCCGCGACCTGGAGCTGGACGCCCTTGTGGAGATCCTGGAAAAGAAACGATTCATCACCTGCCACTCCTACGTGCAAAGCGAGATCAACGGCGCCATGAAGGTGGCCGAGCAGATGGGCTATACGGTGAACACCTTCACCCACATCCTCGAAGGGTACAAGGTGGCCGACAAAATGAAGGCGCACGGTTCCTATGTGTCCACCTTCTCCGACTGGTGGGCCTACAAGATGGAGGTGGAGGATGCGATCCCCTATAATGCGGCCATCATGCATCGGGTGGGATTGGTCGTGGCGATCAACTCCGATGATGCCGAAATGGCCCGTCGCCTGAACCAGGAGGCGGCCAAAACCATGAAGTACGGTGGTCTTTCGGCCGAGGAAGCGCTGAAGACGGTGACCCTCAACCCGGCGATCATGCTGCATGTGGATGATAAAGTTGGCAGTATCAAGGTGGGGAAGGATGCCGATGTGGTGGTATGGTCGGACAATCCCCTGAGCATCTATGCCAAGGCAATGATCACTATCGTCGACGGTACGGTGTACTTCGACCGGCAGCAGGATGAGGCCATGCAAAAGGCGGTCGACGCTGAACGCAACCGTCTGGTCCGGAAGATGACAGGGGAGAAGCGTAGTGGTATGCCCACGATCCCTGCGCAACCATCTTATCAGATCATGCATACCTGCAGCGATCACGGCCACAGCCACGGCTTGCTGGTGATCGATGCCGATCAATCCGATAACCGCTAAAACAGTATATCATGAAAAAATTATTGAATCTATTCGTTCTGGCGGTCATCGGCACGGCTGTCGCCGCCCAATCCAATGTACTCCCGGCTCCGGCCCAGAAAGGCGTCCTGTACGTGCGGAACGCCACCATTCACGTGGGTAACGGTACGGTGATCGAAAATGGGACCATTGTTGTCCGTGATGGCAGGATCGAGAAAGTAGGGAAGGACATTCCTGTACCGGCGGGCGATGCCCAGGTCATCGATGCGGGCGGCAAGCAGGTCTATCCCGGGCTGATCCTCCCCGTCAGCACATTGGGTCTGGTGGAAGTGAGTTCCGTACGGGCAAGCAGTGATGTACGTGAGATCGGTGACCTGAACCCCAACGTACGCGCCATCGTGGCCTATAATACGGATTCCAAGGTCATCAATACCCTGCGTTCCAACGGTATTCTTGCGGCCAATATCGTTCCGCAGGGAAGTTTTCTGGCCGGCACTTCATCGGTGGTGCAGCTGGATGCATGGAACTGGGAAGATGCGGCCTTGCAGACCGACGGCGGCATGCACCTGTACATGCCTACTCTGATGCCCCGTCCCTCATTTGGAGGGCGTGGTGGTGGCATGCCGGGCGGGCCGAATGCCGGCGGGGCCGCGACCGATCCGGTGAGGGAAGGGCTGGAGCAGATCGAGAAACTAAAGGTCTTTTTCCGTGAGGCGCGGGCCTACCTGGCCAACCCTTTGAGGGATGAGACCAACCTGAAATACCAGGCCGTTCAGCACCTGCTGTCACGTAAGCAAAAATTTTATGTACATGCCAATACGGTTCGTCAGATGCTGGTGGCGCTGGACTTTGTCAAGGAGTTCGGCTTTGATATGGTGATCGTCGGCGGCAGCGAGAGCTGGCAGATACCCGACCTGCTCAAAAAGAACAATGTAGCCGTGGTACTCCAGCAGATGCATAGCCTGCCCACGACCACAGATGATGATGTGGACCAGCCCTATAAGACGGCTGCGATCTTACAGAAGGCGGGGGTACTTTTTGCGATATCCGATGATGATTCGCAGACCCGCGGTCGCAACCTCCCCTTCAATGCCGGCACGGCAGCCACCTACGGGCTCACCAAGGAAGAGGCCCTCTCCGCCATTACCCTCAATGCGGCACGTGTGATGGGCGTGGCCGATAAGACGGGCAGTATCGAGCCCGGTAAAGAAGCCAGTTTCATCATCAGTTCGGGTGATATCTTGGACATGGGCACC
>JBJOMF010000125.1:0-7675 GCA_046052505.1 Bacteroidota bacterium
CTTCGCTACCTGCCGGATGGCATCGTACACCTTGTTATAGATCGGCGACAGCAGCTCGTTCTGCTTGGCCTCCATCGCCTGGTTCACGATAGCCTGCCAGTTCTGGATCTGGTAGATGAGGGTGGGCAGTTCCTGCTCGATCTGCTTCCGTACCACGGCAGGTGTCTTCAGGGAATCCTTATACACGCTGTCCTTGTACTGATACAAGGCCACGATCTGAGCGTATTGGGGATTGATGGAGTCATTCTGATACTTTTCCAGCAGGCTGTCGATTTTAGATGTCTCCGGCATCAGGCGCACCATATTCTCGATGCTGATGTAACCGATCTTCGTCTGGGCGGAGGCCGTACCGGCAACGAACAGGCCAAGGGATAAGGCCAGGGCAAAGGCAAATTTTCTCATGATGGGATCGTTGTTTATTTGATCAATTCCGGCCATCTAAGGCCTTTTACGTTGACAGGATTGGTTTCGGGTCGCTTTCGTTGCCCCGGCATGTGCCGGATTGGCGGTATTTTAACAAGCGATCGATCAATTCTTTACCCCCAGTTCCTTCAGCACATCCTCACTTTTGTCCAGTTTGGGGTCGGCAAAGATAATGGTTATTCCCTCACTTTTATCGAAGACCATGTCATAGCCCCGGGCCACGGCCATTTTCTGGACAGCGTTGTATACGCGGTCTTGAATGGGCTTGACCAATTCCTGCCGCTTTTTAAACAGATCGCCCTCATAACCAAAGCGTTTGCGCTGCAGGTCGCGCAATTCCTTTTCCTTATTAAAAAGCTGGTCCTCGCGTTTCTTTTTGAGGTCGTCGGTGAGCATCACCTGCTCGGCTTCGTAGTCCTTGTACATCTTGTCCAGGTCGGTCTGACGGGTATCGATCTCCTTTTGCCAATCGGCTGCGATCTCGTCCAGACGGGTCTGGGCCGCCTTATAGTCGGGCAGTTTATCGAGAATATACCGGGTATCGATGATGGCATATTTCTGTGAAATTCCGTGGATGCCGGCTCCCAGGAACGCCAGCAGCAAAGCGATCTTTCTCATATGATGTATCATTTGATAGCGGGATGAGCGGTTTTATTCAGGCTCGAATCCGAGCATGAAGGTAAAGCGGGAGGCTCCTTTCAAGCCGGTTTGACCCGGAGCGATGCGGTCCAGTCCGATCCCGTAATCAAAGCCCAGCAGACCGAACATGGGCAGGAAGAAGCGCATGCCCATACCCACACTGCGGCGGAGTCGGAACGGGTTGTAATCCTTATAGCTGAACCATCCATTTGCCGCTTCGAAGAACGTGAGCGCGTAGATGGTGCTGCTGGGATTGGTGACCAGCGGAAAGCGCATCTCAAGCTGGTATTTGTTGAAGATGGTGAAAAACTGGGTAGCGTTCTGCTGGTCGGGATTGATGGTCGGGTCCGAAACCTGGTAAACCGGATAACCGCGGTGAGCGATGATATCGAAGCCGAGCAGGCCAAAGTTGTTGGTGAGCCCCGCATCACCCACCTGAAAGCGCTCGAAAGGCGAGTATTCCATGTTCCGGTTATATCGCCCCATGAATCCGTACTTGGCCGCGATCTTGAGCACGAGCTGCCGGGTCTTCTCGGCACCCATGGGTTTACCAATGGGTACATACCATTCGGCATTGAAACGCCACTTGTGGTACTCAGGATTCTTGTACCGGTTTTCCGGCTTAGTGAGCTCACTGTTCAGCAGGGAATACGGAGGCGTGAACTGCACGCTGGCCAGGAAGTTGGAACCGCTGCGCGGGAAGATGGGATCGAATACGGAAGACCGTTGGATGCCGATCTTGACGCTGACATTGTTGGAGATGCCGGTAGTGAAATTAGCATCGAATATGGGATAATTCTTCAGTTTGTACTGCGTGATGTTGAGGGTGTATACCAGATTGAAATAGTCATCGGGCCATTTGAGCTGCTTGCCCAGTGCCACGGAGAAACCGGTGGTCCGGAGATAGTTGCTGTCTGACCGGGACCGGTCGATCTGCCCGAACTGGTTGAAAGCGTTCGAGAACTTACTGCTGTTCACTCCGATGGTGAAGGAGTTTCGTTTCTTCCCACCCAGCCAGGGTTCGGTGAAGGAAAAATTCATGGAGCGGAAGGCGCGACCGTTCGACTGGTAACGCAGGCTGAGCTTTTGTCCGTCACCGGTAGGCAGGGGGTCCCAGGACGATTTTTTCAGGATATTCTTGATCGAAAAGTTATTGAAGGTCACCCCCAGGGTACCGGTCAGCCCGATTCCGCCACCCCAACCGGCGGATAGCTCCAGCTGATCGGATGATTTCTCCTCGAGCTTCCAGTTGATGTCCACGGTCCCGTCGTCGGCGTTGGGAACGACCCCTGGATTGATGGTCTCCTGATTGAAGTATTGAAGGTTGGCCAGTTCCCGCTGGGAACGGATGAGGTCGGAGCGGCTGAACAGCTCACCCGGAACGGTCCGAAGCTCCCGGCGGACCACGTGGTCCTTGGTCTTTTCATTTCCGGCGATAGTGACATTCTTGATCCGGGCCTGCGGGCCTTCCGTGATGCGGATCTCATGGTCGATGGTATCGCCGTATACTGCCATCTCCACCGGTTCCGCCCGAAAGAAAAGGTAGCCATCATCCATGTACAATCCGCTGATATCACCGCCTTCCTGGGAGGCTTCCTTGCCCAGTCGCTTGTTGAGGATGGAGAGGTTGTACACATCGCCTCTGTTGATACCCAGGATCGTATTGAGAACGGAATCGGGATATTTCGCATTCCCCTTCCAGGTGATGTTGCCGAAATAATAGCGTCGGCCCTCGTCCATCTTGATGTCGACGTTGATGTTCCCTTTGGCCGTAGCCAGCAGGGTATCTGCAGCGATCTGTGCATCCCGGTACCCCAGGGTGTTGTAGAAGTCCAGGATCTTTTCGCGATCCTCTTCGAATTTCTTCAGTTCGAACTTGCCGCCGCTGAGCTTGAAACGAAAATAGGGGTCGAGCAGCCGCCGTGTCTTGCTGAGGGACAGGAAGCCCCACTCCCGGATCCATTGGTTGAAGGAGAAGGGCCGGGTTTCGCCGTACGGACTGGGATCGTACGACGGTTTGAGGGTGGCCTTGCCCATTTCCTTGGTTCCCTTGAGCTGCTTTTTGAGACGGGCCTCATCCACCTTCTCATTCCCGAAAAAGCGAACGTTATCGATGCGGACCTTTCCGCCCTTATCGACCACGATGGTGAGCTGGCTGGAATTTACGAACGCGGTGTCCGGTTTTTCATCAATCCGAACGGTCACGTTCCGGTAAGCCTTGTCTGTGTAGAATTTGGTGGTTTTCTCGATGATATCCCGTCGTGTGTTCTCGGTAATGATGGTCTGCTTGGCCAGATTGATCTTGGTCAGCAGTTCCTCCTGTTCCGATTTCTTGACACCGACAAAATAAAAATTCCCGAGCCGGGGTCGCTCCTGCAGGTTGAGTTCGATCCATACCCGGTCGCCTTCCACCCGGGTGACCAGGATCTGTACGTTGGAGAACAGTTTCTGCCGCCAGAGGTTGGCAATGGACTTTCCGAACAAGTCCGCACCCGGATGCATGAATTTATCGCCTGGCTGCAGGTTCGAGATGGAGGAGATGATGGCCGTATCCAGGTATTTGATGCCGGTAACCGTTACCTGAGCGATGGTGTACTCTCTGGGTATCCGGGCGTTCTGCCACTCCAGCAGTTTCGGATCGACGGAGGTCGGCCGAGTGGTATCCTCCTGTGCCTGTACCCGCTGCACGGCAACAACCGGAAGGATCAATGCGGCCACACAAAAAATAAAAAACGGTCTCATGCGGGTCGTTCTGGTCAAAAACTGATTGTTCAGCAATTACACAACTTGCTGATAATGTATAAATTAAGAATCGGCTCAAGCCGGGATCGGCGGCAAAGTAACGGGAAAAAACTGAAGTCTTTGTTAAAGAAAAGTGGGATCGGAAGCCAAGGCCGGGAGAGGGCTATACCAGTTGCTCGCTGGTCTTTCCAAACCGCCGCTCCCGCCCCTGGTAGTCGAGGATGGCCTCATAAAGATTCTCTTTCCGAAAATCAGGCCAGCGTACCTGGGTGAAGTACAATTCGGCATAGGCCAACTGGTACAGCAGAAAATTACTGATGCGATACTCCCCACTGGTGCGGATCATGAGTTCGGGGTCAGGGAAATCACTGGTGCACAGGAACCGCTGCAGGGTGTCCTGATCGATCGAATCGATGGAAAGGTGCCCCTGTTTTACCTCCCAGGCAATGCTCTTGACCGCATTCAGCAATTCCCAGCGGCCGCTGTAACTGAGGGCCATGATCAGGTTGAGTCCGGTATTGTCGCGGGTCATGTCCAGCGCCTCCTGCAATTCCCGCCGGGCGTAATCGGGCAGCATGTTGAGATCGCCGATCACATGGAGCCGGATATTATTCTGGTCCAAACGCTCCACCTCATTGCGAATGGTGTTTACCAAAAGTTCCATCAGCCCCACCACCTCATATTCCGGCCGTTCCCAATTTTCCGTCGAGAACGCATAGAGCGTGAGGTATTCCACCCCCAGTTCGGCGCATCCTTCCACGATATTCCGAACACTTTCTACACCATGGAAATGACCGAAAAGCCGGTCTTCTCCCTTTTCACGTGCCCAACGGCCGTTCCCATCCATGATGATGGCGATATGACGCGGCAGGCGTTCCTTATCGATCTGGCTGGCGAGGGAGCTCATACTGGGAATCGGTAAGCAACAAAAATACCCCAGTTCGGCGGGATTCTATAGGCCTAATAAAAGAAATGCCCTCCACCGGAGAGCATTTAGTAAAACATTATAGGTCCGCAGGGCGCTGCGCTCAATTCCGGCCCCAGACGGCCACGCGTGACTTTCCCCGGGCAAAACCACGGGTCTCGTACCAGAACTCGATCTTGGTAAGATGACGCAGTCCTCCGTCGAGGTCGATCACCCGGCTTTCCGATCCGGCATTCATACGGCTGCGCAGCTGTACCTCCTGCACGCCGCCGTTATCGAAATGGATCTTCATATTGTACATGCGCAGCGGACCATCGGTTACCCGTAGTTTGATCTGGCGCACATCGTCTTTCCAATTACCGAAGTGGATGACATCATGGTCCACCCCAAAGCCAACATTCTTGTCTTCGAGGAAGAACCAGTCGCCGGCGACCTTATCGGAACGGAAAGCAGTACCAATGGTAAGGACGGCGGTCGCCATTACCAGCATCAAAAGATTGACTCGCATTTGAAACGGTTTTGATGAATGAATACGTGGGAACGTTGCTCATCGCTGACGTTCATCCTCCAATATACGACCTTTTTGAAATAAAATCCGGCGGGATCACTTGGCCGAGGGGCAACGGTAGGACTGTAGGTTGAAGGACACATGGAACATGGCCGTCACGAACTGATCCTTTTGCTTGCTGTTTCCGCGCTGGCGACCCTTGATACCGATCGGGGGACCAAGCTCATAGGACCGGTCATACAACAGCTGGGCATCGGAAGGGCTGCCATCCGGATTGAGGGAGAACACGGAGGCATCCGGATAGGTGGTGCTGATATCGTCGAGGTAATCGGTACCGGTGAACCGGTGAAGAACCTCGAATCCTATGTTGATGCGGTCGTTGATGGCGTATTTGATCCCGCCCCCAAAAGGGATGCACAGGGCCATGGAACTGTACGGATTGCTGCCCTGACCCTCCGTACCCAATGGGCGGAGCGGTACTTTACGGCCCTGAAGGTATGCGTAGGGATCATAGCTGAATATACCTGCACCAAATGTGATATAAGGTGTGAAACTGAAGGCCGGGTCGCCGGGCATGAAACGGAAAAAATTAAAATCGCCCTGAACGGCCAATTCCCAGACCCGGCTGTTGAAGCTGAGGTTGCGGGTCTGCATGTATGTGTTGTGGGTATTGTATCGGTCCGAATACCCCAACTGGGCAAAGGAGGCACCGATTCGGAGGGCGATGTAATTGCTGAAATTTTTCCTGAAAAAGATGGTGGCTGCGGCCTTGGGTCTGTTCAAACGGGCACGGGTGTTCAAATCGCCGAAATAATGTCCTGCGCCGCCCCCGAACCCGAACTCCCC
Organism: Bacteroidota bacterium; assembly: GCA_046052505.1. Lineage (GTDB taxonomy): Bacteria > Bacteroidota > Bacteroidia > Chitinophagales > Chitinophagaceae > JJ008. Next base: position 6,084 of record JBJOMF010000125.1, read on the forward strand.
TTCCTGCACGATCGCATCTTGTGCGCCTAAGGTGTTGAAGGCCAGTAGATTAATTGCAATAAAAATTGAGGCAACCCGCGTCCGCATTTTCATAATTAGTAAACTGATGGTTTGGATTCCTTTGAAACGCTAAAAGTAGCCATTTTCTTTTACCGCAAGGCAAAATTAGTTCCGCTTGTCGAGCCCCCAGGTGAGTTTATTGCGCAGGGTTTGCAGGAAGTTGTTTTCGCTGAGGCGGACCAGGCTGATGTCGAACAACTCCTTCCGAACGGCCAGTTGGATATTCTTATCAACGATCTCCCGGCGTGAGTCGAGCGCGCAGATGATCTGGCCACCGCGGCTTTCGATCTCGAAGGAGATCACATGGGTATCGGGAACGATGATCGGGCGGACATTGAGGTTGTGGGGCGCCACGGGGGTGATGACGAAACTGCCTGTGTCGGGGAATACGACCGGTCCGTTGCAGCTCAGTGAATAGCCCGTGGAGCCGGTGGGGGTTGCCACGATCAGCCCATCCGCCCAATAGGTGTTCAGGAACTCTCCATTGAGGTAGGTGTGGATCTTGATCATGGGCGATACATCACGCTTGTGAAGGGAAAATTCATTGAGCGCGTAGGGCACATCGCCGAAGAGGGGGATATTCGCCTCGACGTGGATCATACTGCGGCGGTCCGTTACATAGGTCCGCTGCGCAATGGCCTTTACGGCAGCTTTCATCTCCTCCCGGCCGATACTGGCCAAAAAGCCCAGCCTGCCGAAATTGATCCCCATGATCGAGATGGGCTTGTCGCGTACCAGCGTGACGGTATCAAGCAGGGTGCCGTCGCCGCCGAGGCTGATGATGAACTCGATATCTTCCCCCAGATCGGCAGAACCCTTGAAAACACGGGTGTCGGCGGGCAGCTGCACCACCTCCCGCACCTCACGGAAGTAGGGTTCATAGATGACCGGCTCGATCTTTTGGGCAGACAGTTCTTCGAAAAAGACCTGAATATCCTTTCGCTGTTCCGGATCGAGAATCCGGCTGTAGATGGCTGCCTTCATGTGATCAAAATGCATTTCTGCGATGTAAAAATAGGCCGTTTTCCCCGATGCTGTTGAATGACCATTCCAGCCGGATCACCACATCGTAGAGCGTAACGATATCGATTCCCACTCCGGCAGCATGCAGCCAGCGGTTGGGCAACCTGTTTTCCCCGGATTCCGGATCGTATACGCGACCGGTGTTCCCGTAGGCCTTGGCAAGTATGCGGAACGGGATGGCGTTGACGGTACGGCCGATCCCTTTCGGCAGGCGGAGGCGTCCACTCAGGAGTTCCTGCATGAAGGTGGCCTTCAGATAGCCCCCGGCGACCCCATCGATAACATAGTATTCGAACCCTTGCAGAAACGCGTCCCCGTAGCCCAGGAACCTGCGGTTGAAGTAGGGCTGCCGGAACGGAAGCTTGATCCCTCCGTAACCCGTCACGGCCAGGTACGAAGTGCGGCCCAACGGCCAGGCCACGATCCCCTTTATATGGACCTGTGCCAGATCGGTATGCCTGTTCAGGCCGTTATAGCTGACCGATATCTGGGCCGCATGTCCGCGGGTG
>JBJOMF010000126.1:0-15680 GCA_046052505.1 Bacteroidota bacterium
TTTTGAACATGCCAATCATATATCTATTTATTAAGAAGTTAGCCGGACAAAACGGATCTACAAACGTATCGGAAAAACGCAGAAAAGAATGACGAATAAATTCTACAATAAAGAAGACCAAATCGTCTCCTGCAAGGATAAAACAGGAAACATATATTTGGTATGCGCTAAATACGGAGGAAGTTGCCAACTGAGATTTCAAGCAGGAAATTTATTTAAAGACTGATTACCATAATAGTATATAGCTGCTTTTTTGTTTAGATCTACTCCGGCGAATAATCACATGGCAAGCCGGAAAATTGTAACAACGTCAACTAGAATTAATTCGATAGGATTAGTTCTACAAGTAAGCCCTGTACATTGTCGAATATTGGAATAAAAAAACCGGGAGATTAATTAGATTTGAAACAGCAAATCATTCTGCCAGGCAGAACGGGCGACCTTTTTTCGTCGTGAATTGTGCCTTTTAAGAAAATGTCGACAACGTACAAACAAAACAGCCTAAACGAAGCAGGGCCGAACGAAATCGGGGATGTTCGCATCCTGATGGCAGACGATCACAGCATGATCCGCCGCGGGCTGAAGATATTCATGCAAGTGAAGCTTGGCATCCCCGAGATCGCTGAGGTAACGAGTTGTTCTGACCTGCTCCTGGAACTGGTAAAGAAACAGTACACACACCTCATCCTCGATATCATCCTCAAGGACGGGAATAGTCTGGAGATCATGCCGACCATCCGCAAACTGGCCCCTGGGCTCAAGGTCATGATCTTCTCCATGCAGCCTGTTGAGGTCTATGCCCCGGCGGTCAAGCAGTACCAGATCATGCATTATATGCAAAAATCGGCCGGCGAAGATAACATGCTCCTCTCCCTGAAGGGATTCCTTACCGATAGCCTTCCCGCTGAACAACCGGCATCCCCGATGATCAACAATATCTTTACAGCATTATCGCCCCGGGAACTGGAAGTCCTTCACTACTTGTTAAAAGGGTACGGCACCAAGACGATCGGCGAGACCCTCAACCTCAAGATGAGTACGATCTCTACACTAAAAAACCGGATCTACGAAAAAACGAAGGCAAAAAGCCTGAAAGAACTGTTCGAGCTGGCCGCTTTGTACAACATTAACTACTAAATCGGACCACTGCCCTTGAACCGGATGTACCGAAATAGGCCGATCGGACTGTTGCTGCTTCTCCCCTTTTTCTACAGCCAGATGCTGACCGCACAGCCCTCACCGGGTTTTCGGACCTTCAGTTACACGACCGAAAACGGACTTCCATCCAATGGCATCAAGGGGATGGAGTGGGACGATATATCGGGATTTCTGTGGATCGCCACGGAGGCAGGCATCTCCCGATTTAATGGCATCGAATTCGTCAATTTCACCAAGAAGAACACCCCGTTCATTTCTTCCGAGCGGATGCGTTTCATGAACAGGAATATACATGGGGGGATCCGTGCACCCGATATGAACGGAAATGTCATTGCCGTCGAGGAAAATACGATCCGGCTCCTTATTGATAATTCCCACAAAGAAAAAGGGTGGGAGAACAAATTGATCGGAGTAGCAATATCCGATAGCGTTTTCAAACTGAGGGAGATCCATACTCCCGCAAAGATTGAATTCCCGTTCGCCCAATTGATTCCCCTGACCCAAACAGCAGCACTGCAGATCAATCCTGCCGGAAAAGCGACCCGTATTGAATTGATGAATGATACGATGCAGCAGCTGCAGGCATGGGGAGATGATAACGAATCGGGATTCCAGATAGAAAGCGATCTGTACATAAGAAAAAAAGGGGGGCGCATGATATTCCGTTGGGACCGGACCACGGACCGACTGGTTGCCACCAGAGCCCTTTTGCCGGAAGGAGATATCAAGATTTTTTGGGAGACCGGCATGAGTTTTCCCATCATCCTCAGTGAAACCAAGGCTTGGCGTATCGCCCGAAAGGGACAGGACCTGTTCTTTGAGCTTATTTGCGATGCGATCCCAAAGATCGGTGCAGTTAAATATGTGCAGTACAGCGCATCCAAGCAACTGTTATTTCTCGGGACCGTATCAAGGGGTTTTGTAGTGATCCGTACGAAACGCGTTCAGCAGATAAAAAATCCCCTTAAAGATCCTCGTGAATTGAGCGCATATTATTCCCAATGGGAATGGTCGGAAGGCTCCATCCTCACGCAAGAGGGACACCCGATCGGCATGCCTGCATCGGGAAATCCGCCTATACGCGGCAAATTCGGATACTCTGTTTTTGAAGACGGCGATTCCCTTCTATGGTATTCCACTGAAGGCAAAAAAGGGGGTGGCGCACTTCACAAACTTGACCGGAAAACTGGTCTGATCAAAGCATATGAACGAGTACCTGTCTTCGATGTTTTTGCGTTGGCACGCTGGAAAGACCGGATCCTGATCAGCACCAGTGCAGGTACCGGATTTCTTCAGGATGACACGATTCAGTTCTTACTTCGAAAAGAGCGAGGCTCTTTGGAAAGTTCAAAATCCTTCTCCTTCCTACCTGTAGATACCGATGTGTACGCAATGACCTCCTGCTCGGGCTGGATCCTGCTCAATCTCATAACCGGTGGTATAGATACGCTGCTCAACCTGCCGGGCATCTGTGTTCGTTCACAGGTCAAGATCGGTGAGTATGTATTCATTGGCACATATGGGGGCGGTATCTACATCTATCACAAAGGGACGATCAAAAAGATTCCCGTCGACAAAAACGACTTTCTGCAATACACCCACTGCTTCATGCCCGATACGGCCGGATTTATTTGGATGAGCACCAACCGGGGGCTCTTCAAGGCCCGCACAGAGGACATGATAAAAGCATTTAAAACGGACAGAGCAGGCGTATACTACCATTATTTTGGACGGAATGACGGGCTGGATATGACCGAACTGAATGGAGGATGTGCACCCTGTGCGCTCCAGCTGAAGAACGGAAGCCTCTCCTTCCCTTCCATGGACGGATTGGTATGGGTTGACCCCATCCATGCGTATCCACTACTACCGGACGGACCGATCTATCTGGATGAGATCCGAGCGGACGGAATGCCGATCCGCGAAACCGAACTGGCCGCCAAGCCGGTTCCTCCCAAAACCAAGAACCTGTATATCCGACTCGGCTTTTCTGCCTGGTGTAATACCGAAAACGTTTACATCGATTATCAACTGGACGACTCGACGAAGTGGATCGGGCTGAACGAAACGGACGGATATACGATTCGTATCTCGAACCTCACACCTGGAAAACATTTCCTGCGCTTACGGAAACGAAACGGATTCGGAAACGATAACTTCACTTACAAGACCCTGTCGTTCCAAATGGGAAGAAGGTGGTTCCAATACCCAGCCTTCTATCTGGCCTGTATCGGTTTGCTGTTGCTGTCCGTGATGCTTTTCAGCAGATACCAGAACCGTCGGCTGCTACGCCGGCAGAGAATACTCGAGGAGCTCATCGCACGAAAGACCAATGACCTGCAGGAACAAAACGCCTTGCTGGAGAAGAACAACCGGATCAACTTCCGGCTTATTTCCATCATTAGCCATGATATCGTTACGCCGTTGAAATTCCTTACGGTAGCAGGCCGGGGGCTAAAGGAAAAAAAAGGTCAGCTGTCCAACGAGATACAGGAAGAGACGATCCAGGAGATAACGGATACCGCCCAGGAATTGCAACTATTGTCCACTAACATCCTGAATTGGATTAAATACCAGAGTGAGAACCAGAAATTACTGCCGGAACGGATAAATCCGCATGAGATCACCCAGCAGGTTTTTGGCATACTAGCTCCACTCACAAAGGAAAAGAACCTGAAACTGGTGAATCAGATCCAGGAAAAACTACATATAACCCAGTATGCCGAACCCATACGGGTGCTGATTTATAATTTGGTTTCCAATGCCATTCGTTACTCCGATCACGGAGAAATAGCGGTATCGCTGACTAAGATGAAGAATGAATACCTGCTTTCCGTGTCCGATCAGGGCATTGGCATGTCGAAAGAAAAAATAGACAACCTGCTATATGACACTCCCCCTGTCAGGGAGAAATCCGCTATAATCAGAAGCGGTCACGGGCTGGGTTATCTCATCATCCGGGATCTGGTACGATGGATCGGCGGCTCACTTGATATTGCCTCAAGCCCAGGTAAGGGAACGACCATTCGCATCAGTTTCCGGCAGGCCGGAAGAGAAGCGACGGATATCAAATGATCCCACCGGACGCCGCGGTAACAAGTTGCAGAAGCACCGTCACGATGCAGACCGCAGATCAGGGCAGGACACGAACCAATCCCGCACCATGATACGAATGATATTCCCCGTTGTACATGGCATCGGCACTGACAGGTCCCATCCGGTACTGACCGGGTGATACGGCCCGGACGGCATAGTAATAGGTCTGCCGACCGCCTGTAGCATCAACGAAGAAATGGATCCGATCGTCACGAACATCCAGGGCCGTGGGGACGGAGGCATCCCGTATCCATTCCATGCCCGGCAATTCCCGGGTGCGCGGATTTTCGATTTCGAAGCCGGCCGGCAAAAGATCGGTGATCACGATATTCTCGATCGGGGTATTGAAGGAATGCTCAAGCGTGATGGCCACAACGACCAGGTCGTTCTGACGGAAGCTGTTTCCCGCCAGCGGCTTCCCGTAACGGTCGAAGAAGCGACGGCGCACTTTCAGATAGCTGTCTTCTTCCACATACCGACCGCTCACACTCACACCCTCAGCCTGCCAGAAATAATACAGTCGTCCCGAACCTTTGCTGATGATCTCGATTTCATTCCCTCCCAATTGGGCCGCATCTCCGCGCCATGCCGATTCACCTGCTTTGCCTTTTACGGAACCGTTCACCCGGATCTCTGCCGTGGCGGAGGAAGCGGCTGCCGATCGGGCATGCTTACCCAAGGCCAGGAAGGCAAAGGCCCGCTCCTGTGTACTCAGCCATCGGCGCGACTTCAGTTTCTCGGCCACATGCTTCACCATCAGGGGCACCTGCGCATTTCCGGGATCCGTTTCCAGCAGGGCGTTCAGGGCAACCGCTTCGTCCCGGATGTCGGAGTAATAACTTCCCCCGGTCTGAGGCACCGACTCCTCACCGCTGAACGCGGCCGGCAGCATGCTGATAAAGGAACGGCGGTCGCCTGCCTGTGCATAGGCGGCTGCCAACAGGTAGCGGCTGTCGAGGGCAAGCTGGGTCGGATTGGACTTATAATAATTCATTGCAGGAACATTGGTTTTACCTGCCAGTGCAAGCACGTAAAGTCCGTAGGCCACTTCCTTGGGAGCGATCTTTCGGTTCTGGTCGCGATTGTAATAATAACTGATCGTTTCCCGGTTTTTCATTCGATTGGAAATATACTGCAGCAGGGTCCCCAGAAGCCCGTTGTCCACATCAAAACCTGCCTTGCGTGCTTCCAACAGGAAATGGGCTGCATAGATCGTGGTCCACCAGTCCTCCCGACCCTCCCCATCCCAGAGGGTGACCGCTCCGTTATACAATTGACGCATCTTAATCTTACGGATGGCCTCGATGATATGGCTGTTGGCATTCATCGTTTCGGCGCCTCGTCCCTTCCTCATCAGGTCGGCCAGGTCGCCATAATACAATTGCGGAAAGGCCGCTGAAATAGTCTGTTCCGTACACCCGTAGGGATATTGTACCAGATACCGAAGCTGGTCGCCCAGCTCGACGACGGGCGAGCGGCTTACGACCAACTGGTAATCGGTACTGCCTTTCATAAAGTCGCTGAGACCGATCGTGATCCTTTGCGATGAGCCACCTGTGATCGATCCGCTGCCGGTCGCTTTTTGAAGCGTGGAAGGAGGCCGTACGGCGATCTCGGTGACATCCAGGAACTGCTCTCCCAGACCATTGACCTTGATACGAACGTTGCCGATGCCGACAGCCGGATCGGCAACCAGCCGAAAAAGGGCCCGACCTTCACTGTTGGCAGGAATGGAAAGCGGTTGGCTGGCTCCGCCAACTACCTTAAGGGGACCGTCCACACTAACGGCCGCCGTTACCGATGCCGGCTTGGCCGTTGTATTGCTGAGGGTTACCGGAACATGGACCGTATCGCCGGGACTGAGAAATCGAGGCAAGGCGGTGCTCACCACGATAGGATCGGCCACTGTCATCGTCCGGTCAGCCGCCCCAAAGCGATCGCCTTTATAGGCCACGGCCATCAGGCGCAATTCACCGCTGAACTGCGGGACGTCGAATTCGAATTCGGCCAGGCCACTACCATTGGCCTTTCTGATACCACTCCAATAGCTGACCACTTTAATACGTTTCGCCGGCATGGGATTGATGCGCTTTTCCATATCGACGGCGCCGTCACCGCCCGTACTGCTGAGACGGGCACGAACCTCCTCGAAGAGCAGGGGATACAGATCGTAACCCGATACCTGCAGGGCCCGTTTCTGATAGAAATGTGCATACGGGTCGGGCGTCTTGAAATCACTCACCTGTAACACCCCGTTGTCGACGGCGGAGAGCGTGACCATGCTGCCCGGAACGGCACGGACAGTAACTTTTTGCCGGGTACGAGACCGGGACGATGTTGCGGCCAGGACCTCGGTAGGGATGCGGCGGTCCCGTTCCTCGACGGTGACGTTGCGGAAACCGTGTGCCACCGTTAGGGGTATCGAAGAGGGTTCATGTGGCTTGATCAGTGTAGCGGTGATGTACACGTTGGGAATATGTTCGCTGCTGATCTTGAGGTCGACCGAGGCCGTACGATTGCTCACCTCCACCCACTGGTGGGTGATCACCCGATCGGTTTCCAGCAGCACCAGCATGCGCCCGCTGAACGGCGTTTTAAACAACGCTTTCACGGTCTCACCTGTACGATATGATTTCTTATCCAGTGAAATATCGATGTTCCCTTCCCGGTTCACCTCGAAATTGGCCTGCCCGCCGCCCCAGGAACCGTAACTGTAGAAACTGCGGCTTACATAGGTGGAAGCGCCCGGCACATAGACCCGTACCTCATATTCGCCCGGCGTTCGGGGAACAAATGTATAGGCCGTTCCGGCACCCACACTCAGTTGCTGCTGTACCATCCGCTTGTCCTCCTTTTGCGATTCATACCGGAAATAGCTTCCGCTTCGGGTGAGCACGGTCCGGTATTCGTGTTTGATGACCTCAACCGTGGCGGTGGCCGATGTAGCCTGCCCGTTCCGGTTGGCAGCGGCCAGCTGGAAGCGGACCGGCTGGTTCAGCGGGTAATAGGAATAGCCGTCGTTACGAATGCCGAAAAAGACCTCCTGTGTATACACATCCAGACGGGTGGCACGGCTTACCGGTCGACCATTCTCATCGAAGACGGTCGTATAGAAATTGGCCTGCAGGGCGCCATAGTTGGCCAATGAGGCCGGGACCTCATACGCCACGGTCGCATTACCGGACATATCGGTCGTGCCTTCCTTCACCACCTTCTCGAAATAGGTATTCGGATTGGCCAGGCTGAAATCGTATCCCTCGAACCGATCGGGGGCAAACGCTTTCTGGCGCAGTTGGATCTCCGATTCGAAGTTGCGATTGGCCGCCGGGGGACCGAAAAAATTCATGGCATTGATGGAAAGCACGGTACGCTCTCCCGGGCCGGATGATTCTCGGTCGAGCCGCGTGTTGACCCTGATGCGATCCGGCACGAACTCCTCTACGGCGAAGGTGGTGGTGGACAGCAATACATCGTTAGAGGTCATTACTTCCAATGTATAGCTGCCGGTGATGGCAGCAGGTGCGATGTCCAGACTGCCTTCCAATGAACCTTCTTCGTTGAGCGATTTCCGAAGAGATTTCAACTCCTTGCCATTGGGCATCAGGAAACGTAGCTTGAGCGGTACGTCGCCCGGACTCTTCCATTTCGTATCGCGCAGGATCACGGAAAAATGGATGGTCTCGCCGGGGCGATACACATCACGCTCCGCATATACATAGGCGTCGAACCCGGAGGGGTTGCTGCGTTTACCGCCCACATCGAACCGGGAGGTATTGACCCGGGTACCCGATAGCGGCAGGTAATTGAAATCCTCCGCCGTACGGGCCACGATCAGGGAAGGCCGGAAGCCGGCCAGATCGCGGTTCGTCAAGTTGATGGTCGCTGCCCCGTCCGAACCTGTGGCACCGGTACCCAGCAACTGGTTGTTGGCTGCGTAGACAGACACGTTTACCCCGCCGGCGGGTTGGGCAGTCTTGAGTGAATTGGCGAAAACGACCACTTTGTCCTTCCCTTCCCGGGCGATCAACCCGATATCGGAAAGGGAGATGAAGCGGCTGTCGCGGACCCAGTAATCCTCCGTAGACCGGATGAGGACATGATAGACACCCTGAAAATCCGCCAGGCGGTCCTCGAATTGGGAGAAATTGAACAGGCGTCCGGCACCGCTTTTAGGAAGGGAGCGGGTATCGATCTCTTTCTCCCAGATCACATCACCCAGGACCCCGTCCCCGTTCGTATAGGATCCATATTCGCCATAATCCCCCTCCCAGGAGGGCTGTTCCGATTCCCTGGGATCGTACCCGTACTTCTGGGCCATGATGAGATTGTTCTCGTATATCTTGGAAACGATCACCTTCACCTTTTGCAGTCCGGTCAGCTGTACCTCAATGTTCTTTCCCCCCTTTCGGGAAAGGTAAACTGCCTTGGGATCGGTGAACCGGATGTTAGCTTCCAGCTCACCGAATCCGATCCCTTCGCTGTGATCTTCCTTCATGACACCGCCGATGCGACCCCGCAGGCCCTGCCGCAGGGTGAGCGCATAAGAACGTTCCGTATCGAACTGGGGGCTGCGGATGGTAAATCCGTCGTCATTCAGTTCAACGGAATAATTCACTTCGGGATCGATCGTGAGATAGGATCGAATGTTCTCACCGGTCAGCTGCTGGGTGGTGACGACACGGATCACTCCTTCCATGCCATCATGGCGGGCCTCCACTCCTTGAACACCCAGGGCGAAAGGGGATGGTATGGAGGTCTGACTAACCATCGGCTCCCGGGATGCGGTATTCCCGTTCACGGGCGTAAGCCCCTTTGCTATCGAGATGCGGGTTTCCAGATCGCGGTCTTCCGTTTGGATACCCCGAAGTCGGATAGACACCTTTCGGTCCGGCGATACGGTAATGGGCTCGGTCGCTGCCTTACGGTCTTCGATCCGGATATCGAGCAGTTTAGCCACTGCGGCGGGGTCGACGGTATAATTGAAGACCAGGTCGATCTGGGGAACGGCGGTGGTACTGCTTTCACCCACCCAGACCACCCGGGCATCATCGAGGGCCAGAAGCGGGGTATGGAATCCGATCTTGTCACCGCCCCTGACGGAATTGTATTTGCTGAAGCGCAGCACGGAACTCTTGATCCGAGCAGTATAGGTCGTGGCTGGCCGCAGCGGTTCGGCCGGTGAAAAGATCAGTTCGTCCGGACTCTGCCAGCGGAAGCGTCCGGGTATGGCCGGCTTGAAGGAAACGTATTCGGTCGAATCCCATTCATTCAGCAGGGAATCGGGCACCATGGCATGATCGAAACGGAAGACCAGATTGCCCTGTACCGGAACTTCTCCCTTTGCATTGGTGTGGCTGAGGGAGATGGCATTTTTCTTACAGGCCTGCAGCAGGAGCATTGCTGCGGAAAGCAGGACGAAGGCGTAACGAGTGCGCATGTAGGTCGGTTTGGTGGTACTTTGTAGATGGAGAAGATAAAAAAGATACGGAAGGCAAAAAAAATTAATTATTGGCCGCTTCGATGTGAACCGGCAGTTCAGGGAGGATGGGCAGTGTTGTCTGCCAGACCGGCAGGGGCTGATTCCGTTGATCCCATGTAGATGCCGCGTAATTTCAGTGCAAGATAGACCCGTGTTCCAGGACGTTGCAGCTGTCTCCTTGTAATTATTTGTTAAGGGCCCTGCCCGGATGCACGGTCTTCGATTTATTCGCATCTTCACGGAGCTGTTACTGCACTTGCAACGCGATGATGAAACGAGCCTGGTTTACAACTTCCCTCAAGGGCGTACGCCGCCTGATGAAGGGCCTGGGGCTGACCCTGCTGGGCCTTATCGCCGTTTTCTTCCTCTTGCACCTGCTTTTTCCGCTGCCAGACAGGGTTGAATATTCGACCCAGGTTCTCGATGGTCGGGGGGAAGTGGCACATGCTTACCTTACGAGTGATCAGAAATGGCGGATGAGGACCGAGCTTCATGAAATATCGCCCATCCTGCAGCGGGCGATCGTGGCAAAAGAGGACCGCCATTTCTACCGCCACCCCGGCGTCAATCCCTTTGCGATCGTCCGGGCTTTTTTTGCCAACCTCTTTCACTGGCGGAGGATGTCGGGGGCCAGCACCATCACCATGCAGGTAGCCAAGATGCTGGAACCCGGAAAGCGGAATCTGTGGAGCAAGTGCCGGGAGGTATTCAGGGCCCTGCAACTGGAGCTGACCTACTCAAAAAAGGAGATCCTGCAACTCTACCTGAACCTGGTTCCATACGGCGGGAACATTGAAGGGGTTAAGGCGGCTGCCCTCCTTTATTTCAACAAGAATCCGGACCACCTGTCGCTGGCCGAGATCACGGCGCTCAGCATTATTCCCAACAAACCGGGGGTGATGGTACCCGGACGGCATAATGACTTCATCATTAAAGAGCGGAACCGCTGGCTGCAGCGGTTCGCGGAACGGGGCGTATTCACTCAAAAGGAGATCGCCGATGCACGCGCCGAGCCCTTACTCGCCCGCCGCCATACGGTACCCCGGTATATCCCGCACCTTTCGTACCATATGAGACGGACAGGCGCTGCGCGGGTGAACACCCACATAGACATGAACACGCAACGCAAGATCGAGAACCTGGTAGCGGACTATACCCGCAGCCAGCGCCTTAAAAATATCCGGAATGCCGCCGTGATCGTGATCGATAACCGCACCCATCGGGTAGTCGGCTATGTTGGCTCATCCGGGTTTGGGGACACACTGGATGGAGGTCAGGTGAACGGCGCCCGGGCGGTGCGTCAGCCGGGAAGTACCCTGAAGCCCCTGCTATTCGGTCTTTGCTTCGATGAAGGGCTCCTGACGCCAAAGACCGTAATGACCGATGTAGCCGTGAACTATGAGGGCTACGCACCGGAAAACTATGACGACCGTTTCAACGGGTATGTCACCACCGAGTATGCGCTGGAGCATTCCCTCAACATCCCCGCGGTAAAGGCGCTTCGCCAATTCGGAACGGAGAAATTCAGTCAGGTTCTGATCCGTGCCGGATTCCGGCAGGTGGAGAAAGACCGGCGCAAGCTGGGATTGTCCATGATCCTGGGAGGGTGTGGCACCACGCTCGAGGAACTGACGGCCCTGTTCTCCGCCTTCGCCAATGAAGGCATATTGGTCCCCCCCTCTTACAGCAACCTCGATACCGGACGGGCTTCCATCACGCTGCTCTCCCCCGCTGCTACATATATGATCAACGAGATCCTTTCCAAAGTGAACCGACCGGATTTCCCGTTGAACTGGACCGCAACGGAGCGTATGCCCAAGATCGCCTGGAAGACGGGCACCAGCTACGGCCGTCGGGATGCGTGGAGCATCGGATACAATAAACGATATACCGTAGGCGTGTGGGTCGGGAATTTCTCGGGAGTGGGAGCGGCCGACCTGAGCGGAGCCAACACCGCCACGCCCCTGCTGTTTCGCATCTTCAATACCATCGATTACGATCCCGATGAGGAATGGTTCCGGCAACCGCCGGATTGTGACATCAGGCAGGTATGTGCGGAAACCGGAGCACCTCCTGCCCCGCAATGCACGCAGATCATAACCGACCTATTCATCCCGCTGGTATCCCCCACGAAACGCTGTGAAAACAGGCAGGAGATCGCCATCAGCATAACCGGTGATCGATCGTATTGCAGAAGCTGCCAGCCGGCTTCGGGCTTCCGGCGAAAAGTATACCGACTCATCGAACCCGAGATGCAGTCGTGGTACGAGGAGAACCGGATCGGATGGGACAAGGTCCCGCCGCATGATCCCGACTGCGAGGCCGTTTTCCGCGGGTCGGCGCCGGTGATCCAGTCGCCCCGCAGCGGAACGGAGTACCTCATCAGTACCCAAGACCCCGAACCGCTGCAGCTTTCCGCCCGTTGTTCGAATGACGTCAGTCGGATTTACTGGTATGTCAACAACCGGTTTTACCGCAGTGCGGCGCCGGGGGAAAAGATCTTTTTCATGCCCCCGGAAGGTTCCGTGAAGATCTCCTGCTCGGACGACCGGGGGCGTAACCGGGACGTCCGCATCCGGGTTCGCCTGGTGAACCTCTGAATCCAAGTGGAGCGCAAACTGGCCTGCAGCCGATAGCTGTTTGGCAGCGAAACAGGACCTGACACAGGTGCCGGCTACCGGGGAAAGTGACCGTGTTTAGTTACCTTCGCAAGACCCTGTAAAAGGGTCCCAAATCCGCTCCATGACTGAAAAGATCCTGATCCTCGATTTCGGTTCGCAATATACCCAGCTGATCGCCCGGGCGGTTCGGGAGGCCCATGTGTACTGCGAGATCGTTCCCTTTCACCATCCGGTGGTTTTTGAACCCGGCCTGAAGGGGATCATCCTGTCGGGCTCGCCCTGCTCCGTCAATGACCCGAACGCCCCGGATGTGCCGGTGCAGGAATTTGTAAACCGCGTTCCGGTGCTGGGCATCTGTTATGGCGCCCAGCTGACGGCCAAACGGTACGGGGGGCTGGTGGCCAAGAGCGACAAACGGGAATACGGCCGCGCCACGCTGCAACGCAAACAAGACGATGTACTGTTCGCCGGAATGGACCAGCAGAGCCAGGTTTGGATGAGCCACAGCGATACCATCAAAGAGCTGCCCGAGGGATTCGAATTGCTGGCGGACACCGAAAGCATACCCGTAGCAGCCTTCCGGAAAACAGCGGGCGCGCATCACCCGCTCTATGGGGTGCAATTCCATCCAGAGGTCTATCATTCCACCGAAGGGAAAAAACTACTCTACAATTTCCTGGTATCCGCCTGCGGCTGTACGCAAGATTGGACCCCGGCACATTTTATCACGGACACGGTCGCTTCCCTCAAAAAACAGATCGGAGACCGGAAAGTGATCATGGCCCTCAGCGGAGGGGTTGACTCGACCGTAGCCGCCACGCTGATCCATCGTGCGATCGGCTCCAATCTGGTGGGGATCTTCGTGGACAATGGTGTGCTGCGCAAGAATGAATTTCAGGGCGTCCTGGAATCCTATGCAGCGATCGGCCTGCAGGTAAAAGGCGTAGATGCCCGTGAACACTTCTATACCAAACTGGCCGGAAAGACCGATCCGGAAGAAAAGCGAAAGATCATCGGCAGCCTCTTCATAGACATATTCCAGGAGGAGGCCCGCGGAATCGAAGGAGTCGGTCTGCTGGGACAAGGCACCATTTACCCCGACGTCATAGAAAGCGTTTCCGTTCACGGTCCATCGGCCACGATCAAATCCCATCACAACGTGGGTGGTCTGCCCGAACACCTGCACCTTGCGCTGGTGGAACCGCTTCGTTCGCTTTTCAAGGATGAAGTTCGCCAGGTGGGACGGGAACTGGGCATCCCGTCCGATCTGATCGACCGGCATCCCTTTCCGGGGCCGGGACTCGCGATCCGGATCCTGGGTGAGGTGACGGAGGATAAGGTCCGGTTGCTTCAGCAAGCTGATGCGATCTACATGCAGGCTCTCAAAGACCGCAACCTGTATGCAACGGTCTGGCAGGCCGGTGCCATCTTATTACCGGTCAAGAGCGTGGGAGTCATGGGTGACGAACGAACCTATGAGTATACGATAGCCCTGCGTGCCGTAACCAGCGTGGACGGGATGACAGCCGACTGGGCCCATCTACCCTACGACTTTCTGTCGCATGTTTCCAATGAGATCATCAACCATGTAAAAGGGATCAACCGGGTGGTATATGATATCAGCAGCAAGCCCCCCGCCACGATCGAGTGGGAATGACCACAAGCCGATCCAACACTGAAGCATGAATCCGATGTTTCGATCCATCTGTTACAGTATATTCCTGTGGGCCACCGCCCTCAGTGTTCAGGCACAATCCCCGGCACCGCGCCAGCGGATCGCGGTATTTGCACCCCTTTACCTGGATTCGGCCTTTGATGCGACAGGAACCTACAGGTATGAAAAGAACACCTTTCCCCGTTTCATCACGACCGGACTGGAATTTTATGAAGGGGTTCAATTGGCGCTCGACTCCCTGAACCGTGAAAAAATCCCCCTGGAAGTTCATGTTTACGATACCCGTTCATCCGACCCCTCACTCACACGGATCCTCCAGCGACCGGAACTGGATTCCGTTTCCCTGATGATCGCCCATTGCAACACGGCCGAGGTTAAACTGCTGGCCGAGGCTGCCCAGCAGCGGCATATCCCATTGATCAATGCCAACCTGCCCAACGATGGCGGAATAACGGGAAATCCATTCCTGCTGGTCCTAAATCCCACATTGCGTACGCAGTGCGAGGGACTCATCCGCTATGTACTAAAGCAGCACGGCTCCGACCCGGTGATCGTCTTCCGGAAAAAAGGTGTCATGGAGGACCGCATCCGGGGATATTTTGAAGATCAACTTCGCAATCAGTCGCAGGCAGCCTTCAAACTCCGTTATGTAGACCTGCCCGACAGCTTTTCGGTCCAGCACCTACGTCCACTTCTTGACACGCTGAAAAACACCGTCTGCATTGCCGCCAGCCTGGATGAGAATTTCGGCAGACGGTTTCTCCTGCAGCTGGCCCAGCTTCGGAAGCAGCAGTATAAAGCCACAGCCATCGGCATGCCTACCTGGGATAATATCCGCGAGTTCAGGCAGGCGGAGTACAAGGGGATCGAATACGTTTATAGCGACCCCTTTTACAATCCCCGTACCGACGCAACGAGTCAGGGAATCCTTACCTACTTCAAGGATAGCATGTATGCCCGTCCCGGTGACATGGTGTTTCGCGGGTATGAGGTGACCTGGAAATTCGTCAAGCTGCTGTTACAGCATAGCGCCGACCTTGCCTCCAACCTTGGCAGCCGGCAGCACCGGGTCTTCACCGATTTCGACATCCAGCCCGTACTGAATCGTCAGACCCTGACGCTGGATTATTTTGAGAACAAGAAACTCTACTTCCTCAAGTGGCAGGACGGGATACTGAAGGGCGTCTACTGAGTTTGCGGAGCAGGGCACCGTTCAACTCACACGCCCGCAACGTCCGGACCCTTCGTATTTTTACCGCTCCCATTTCCATAAGCTTATGTCCGAAACGGGTCTTGTCGTCATACGAAACTGGCTTACCAGCAAGGGACACACCCCTTTTGCCTATCAGGAGGAAACCTGGCAACGGATCCGGGAAGGACGGAGCGGACTGGTGAACGCGCCGACAGGGTATGGAAAGACCTTTTCCGTTTTTCTTGGCATGCTGATTGGCTTTATAGATCGTCATCCCCATGATTACCGGGAGCGAACGCAAAACGGCCTGCAATTGCTTTGGATCACACCGCTTCGTGCGCTGGCCAAGGACATCGGCCGGGCGATGCAAGAGGTAATACGGGAACTCGGTATGAACTGGGAGGTTGGCATACGGAACGGGGATACTGCTTCGGCGGAACGCATCCGGCAAAAGAAGCG
>JBJOMF010000127.1:0-9825 GCA_046052505.1 Bacteroidota bacterium
TGCAGGCGACCTTCTTTTTTTCACGCAAGCGTGAAACTGCCCGGATAGAAACAGACAGTCTGTTCCCTCTGGGCTTTTTTTCCTCCGTGCAAACCGGTGGTTTGCATCGTACGGTTTCGGAACTGTCCGACCGGAAGCGGCTGGGGCATCAGGTATCCGGCCTGCGCCTGGCATGGAGGAAGGGCACCCTTTCTGCTGGCATACACGGGGTCGTTCACCGATACAGTTTGCCGCTGGTTCCCGTGGCCCGAACCTACAACCTGCATGCCTTTGCGGGTCGCTGGGCGCGGCTGGCGGGGCTGGATTACCAGTATACCTGGCGAAACGTGCATGTATTCGGTGAGTTCGCATCCGATGCGCGTGGCCGTCCGGCCCTCATGCATGGTTTGTTGATGAGTCTGGACCATCGATGCGACTGGGTGCTGCTATATAGAAATTATACTGTTTCTTACCGCGCCATCGATGCGGCGGCCTTTGGCGAAACGGGACAACCCTGGAATGAACGCGGACTTTATATCGGTTGGGTCTTTCGGATCGGGTCCGGAATGCGATTCGATGCCTATCTGGACAACTACCGGTTCCCCTGGTTGCGTTATCGGGTTGGTGCGCCTTCGGTCGGTCGCGAATTCCTATTTAAATGGACGTACACGCCGCAACGCGGTGCGAGTTTTGAAAGCCGGGTTCGGGTACAATGGGGAGAGCGCGACGGGGATGCGGCCAGCTACGGACCACGGCCCGTAGCCGGATGGGTACGTTTTAACTGGCAGGCACAGGTCAGCTACCGGCTGCGATTTGGATCGACCGTTCGAAGCCGGGTGGAATGCAGTCGGTTTCATTTGCAGGGAAGTCCCGGTGTGCAGGGGTTCCTTTGGTATACCGAATGGCAGTTGAAACCCGTCCGTAGCCCTCTGTCGGGTCAGCTCCGTTTCCAGTATTTTGAAACGGATGGGTACGATGCCAGGATCTATGCATATGAGACGGATGTCGCCTACAGTTTCTCGATCCCTGCCTTCTCCGGCACGGGCATCCGCCACTATGTAAATCTCCGGTGGGAGCTGCTTCCAAATCTCAAGATCTGGGCACGGTTTGCCCGAACCCGCTATTTTGACCGCCGAGTGGTCGGTGATGGGCTGGATCGCAGTTACGGTCCCCGGCAAACCGAGTTCAGGTTCCAGTTGGAATGGCAATTTTGACCGGCGGCTGGCTACCACATTGATTTCCAACAGCCTGTTTCGATCTTATCTGGCCCAACGCGCTGACTTTCAAGTATTATTTACTAAATCAATAGTATGTAAAACGCACAAATGCGTTATTCCTGAATTTTTTTGAACGCATCCAACTATTTGTTAAAAAAAATTTTACCTTGCCGCAGCATTTTCAAAGGGAATCGTGTCTTTCGTCAATTCCGTCATTATCGGATTTGTCGGGTTTTTCCTGAGAATCATGCTTTTAATTTTTTAAAATTAACGCTAACATGAGAAAAATTGCATCACTGTTCACGATGCTGATGCTTTTCAGTGCATTGGCATTCGGTCAGAACCGGACCATTACCGGAACTGTGACCGATGAAGCAGGTGCCCCTGTTGCAGGCGCATCCGTCAGAATCAAAGGAACCCGTACCGGGGTTGCCGCTGACAACAATGGTGTTTTCCGCATCCTGGCCAAGACCGGGGACGTGCTGGAGATCACCGGCGGTATCGATCCGATGGAAGTGACCGTTGGGTCGGATAATACCCTTTCGGTCAGGGCCAAGCGGGCTGTGACTACCGGCTCTGAAGTCGTGGTAACAACCGCCTACGGTATGAAGCGTTCGCTGCGCAACACCTCGGTGAATGCCCAGGTGGTGACGGGCGAGCAGCTCAATACCATTCGTCAGCCAAACCTGAACAACGCCATCGCCGGTAAGGTGGGTGGTGTACAGGTGCGCAGCCAGTCGGCCGCCAAGCTGGGGAATGCCGGTACCGGAAACCTCCGCCTCCGGGGTGAGACCGGTTTCGGTGGTGGTGGCGATCCCATCTATGTAGTGGACGGTACCATCCTACCGAACATCAATGACATCAACAATGATGACATCGATGACATCACCGTTCTCCAGGGTCCTGCTGCTGCAGCCATCTTCGGTCCCCAGGGCGCCCGCGGTGCCATCGTCATCACCCTGAAGAAGGGTAAGAAAGGTGCCAAAGGCATGGGTGTCGATGTGAACCTGGGTGCTATCGTGGACAGGGTGTATATCCTTCCAAACTACCAGAATAGCTATGGCGGTGGTAATACGGCCGATATGTTCAAGTATACCTGGAAGCCGGGCCATCCCGAGCTTTGGAAAAAGCTGGATGGTAAATATTACCACGACTATTCCGATGATGCCAGCTGGGGTCCCCGCATGGTCGGTCAGGAATATATTCCCTGGTACTCCTGGTACGGTGGTCACCGCTATGAGGGTCAGACGGCCAAGATGCTGCCCCAGCCCGATAACGCCCGTGATTATTACAATACTGGCGTGACTTTCAACAATTCTGTGGCTTTCACCAAGGCGACCGATAATGTTTCCCTCCGCATGGGTTTCAACAATATCGAAGCGCAGGGTCTGATCCCGACCACTACCATGAAGAAGAACGTCTTCAACCTGGCCGGATCGATCGAAGTGAGCCCGAAGCTGACCGCCTCGATCAATTTCAACTACGCCACGCAGTATCTGAATGGCGAGTTCGATGACCAGTATTCCAATCAGACGACCGGTTCGTTCAATCAGTGGTTCCACCGCAACCTTGACATGAAGATCATGAAGGAGTTGAAGGACCTGCGCACGCCGCAAGGTATCTGGGCCAGCTGGAATCACCTGAACCCCACTTCGTTCGACCCCAACAACCAGCGTCCGTTCTACGCCGGTAACTACTGGTATAACTTTTATAAGTGGTTTGACCTCGTGAAGCCCGTCAGCCAGAACGATCGCTATTTCGGGGACATCACCCTGAACTACCAGATTCACAAGAACTGGCGTTTCCGTGCTACCTACCGCAAACAGCACAATAACGCCTGGAGCGAGACAAAGTACTCTTCTGATCTGGCCGAGTCCGGAACCCAGACCACCGGTAACTGTCCCGAGTGTCTTGGCTTCTATGCTACGAGCACATCCAATTCCAACCGTACGAATATGGAGGCCCAGTTGTACTTCAACCGCAAGTACAAGAAGTTCAATGTGAACGCCAGCCTGGGTACGGATATCTTCCGTCAGCTGCAGAAAGGTAACAGCGCCAACACCAATAACGGTTTGAGCGTTCCCAATCTGTACTCGATCTCCAACTCCAAGAATACGCCTTCGATCGGGAATACCCGTACGGACTTCCGCTACAGCGCACTGTTCGTGACAGGTTCCATTGGATATGACAACTACCTGAATCTTGACTTCACCGTACGTCAGGACTGGATGTCCGACCTTCCTTTCGATCGTCCGTTCATCGTGTCCAAGTCGGCTGGTCTGTCCTTCATCTTCAGCCAGGTGCTGAAGCTGGACTTCCTGAACTTTGGTAAGCTGCGTGCCTCGGTGGGTGAGATCCCCTCCGGTATCGGTACTTTCGCATACCCTGGATTCAACTACGCTCCGAACCAGTTCCAGTGGAACAACAACATCCTGATGGGTACGCCCGATCAGCTTGTTGATCCCAATATCACGGGTTCCGTTACCCGTCAGATGGAAGTGGGTATGGACCTCGAGTTCCTGAAGCGTCGCATGGGCGCATCGGTCACATACTGGACCGGTGACGACCGCGATTTCCCGACGGCTGTTACCGTAAACGGTGCCAGCGGGTATACCTCGCTGCTGACCAATGCCGGTCTGATCACCAAGCGCGGCTGGAACTTCCGCCTGATGGGCCGTCCTGTTTGGAACAAAGTGGTGAAGTGGGAACTCAATGCCAACTGGGGTATCCTTGCCGAGAACCTGGTTAAGGAACTGGCTCCCGGCATCGACAAAACCGCCGGTATCCAGGGTAACTGGGGTCTGACCGGACCCTACATGCTTCACCAGGTAGGTAAGACCTGGGGTCAGCTCTACGGGAATGGCATGAAGATGGAAGGAGGTCAGCCCGTGATCGATGCCAGCGGCCTTTACATCAACGATCCCGCCCGTTCTTATGGTTCCGTTCTTCCGAAGCACACGTTCGGATTACAGACCACCCTCGAATACAAGCGTTTCATCCTCTCCGCCAATGCTGACGGACAGATCGGTGGTAAGTTCTTCTCCCTGTCGAATATGTGGGGTTCCTACTCTGGTCTGACAGCCCGTACAGCTGTGCTGAACGACAAGGGCAACCCGATCCGTGATGCTGTGGCCGATGGCGGTGGTATCAAGGTATCCGGCGTGAAGCTGAACACCGCTACCAACAAATACGAGCCGTATGAAACGTATGTTGAGGCTCAGAATTATTTCCACGGCCTCTACGACCGGCGTGCGTTCGATCCCTATGTGTACGATCTCACCTTCGTCAAGCTGCGTGAGGTGTCTCTGGGGTATACGCTCCCGATCGAGAAGTGGGGCTTCACCCGCAAGTGGGCCCAGCGTGCCGTACTCTCGTTCACTGCCCGTAACCCGCTGCTGATCTATGCTACTACGGAGGACTTCGATCCTTCAGAGATCAGTAACCTGAGCGGTGAGGCCGGAAACATGCCCGGCACCCGCGGTTGGGGTGTAAACCTGAGCCTGAAATTCTAAGAGCCTTAAATTAATAATCATAAACAGCATTGAACATGAAAAAAATAAGCATGCAACGGTTCGTGTTACTGGCACTCAGCCTGAGCCTGTTGGTGAGCAGCTGCAAGCGCTATTCGGCCGAGTTCGGTGACACCAATGTGAACCCGGGTGTTACTGGTCAGCCCATCTATGGCGCCCTCCTGACCAACGTGATGGCCGGCATGGGTGGCTACGCAGCCCAAACGCGCGGTGGCCTCTACTGCCAGTACTTCTCGGAAACCCAGTATACGGACGTGTCCCTTTACTCGGTTCCGCAGATCAACTTCGAGGGTAACTACTCTGGCCCATTGAACGATCTACAGAACGTGATCGACAATGGCCCGAACGATAACATGAAGGCGGTCGCCCGTATCCTGAAGGCATACATCTTCAGTACCGTCACGGATAGCTGGGGAGATGTTCCCTACTCGCAAGCCCTCAAGGGTATCGGTACGCCTACCTTCGATCGTCAATCCGACATCTATGCCGGTCTGATGACTGAACTGGCAGCTGCGCTGAACCAATTCGCAGGTACAGGTGCGATCGCCGGTGATATCGTGTACGGTGGCGATGTAGCCAAGTGGAAGAAATTCGCCAATTCGCTCCGCATGCGCCTTGCCATGCAGATCAGCAAGCGTTTCCCCACATCTTCCGGTTATGCCGCAACCCAGTTTAACATTGCCCTGACCCATCCGGCCGGGTTCATCTCCAGCAATGCGGACAACTGCGTACTGCGCTATCCCGGAGGTAACTTCCCCTCGCCCTGGTGGAGCCTGTATAATGGCCGCCGCGATTTCGGGGAAAGCAATACCATGACCACGCTGATGAGTTCGATCGGGGATACCCGTCAAACCTGCTTTGGCGGTCTGACAGAGGACCTGACCTCCCCCAACGCCAACCAGCCCTCCAGCCTGGGTGTTCCCTACGGCCGTCTCCGCAACTTCGTGGATCCCTGGACCTCCGCCAACCCCGGTTGGGCCCGCATCATGCGGGGTGAGTTCCGCCAGCAGAACAGCGGTGTGGCTATCCTCAGCGCTGCAGAAACATTCCTGATCCGTGCAGAGGCTGCCGATCGTGGATGGACCTCTGAGAACATGCAGACACTCTATACACAGGGTATCGATGCATCTCATGCCCAGTGGGGTATCGGAGCACCCAGTGCCGCTTATTATTCTCAGGCAGGGGTAGCTCTCGCCGCTCCTCAGGGAACGGCAGCTAACATCCGGAACCTCGCCATCCAGCAGTACATCGCGGCCTATCCTGACGGTCTGCGTGGCTGGAACATTTGGCGGCGGACCGGCTGGCCCACACTTGCACCGGCTCCTGATGCCACAAACGGTGGCGTCGGCATTCCCCGTCGGTATACCTATGGCCAGACCTCATATGGTTCCAATACCGCTAACGTGCAGGCCGCGGCCAGCGCCATGGGCGGCGACAAAATGGAAACCAAGGTGTGGTGGGATCAATAATTCTTCTACATTCATCAAGTCAAAAACTAACGCAATGAATAAGAAACTGTCAATCGCTTACCTCCTCTTCGCGGTACTGGCGTTCTCGTCCTGTATCAAGAAGGAGTTCGAGCCCATGGGTGACGCGGGTACGACCATTGTGAAGATCCTGGGTGGTGGTACGCCGGCAGAGGTCATCAAAAATCCGATCGACTTCCTTAGCACGCCCCAGCAACTGCTGGTTTGTGATATCCGTCGTGACCCCGCCAACAGTGATGCGCTGTCGAAGACTACAACCGTGGTCATCAAGGACGACACCGCTGCTGTAAAGGCTGCGAATCCCAATTACATCATCTTCCCCAGCTCGTGGTATACCATCCAGGCCGATGCGGCCAAGGTGGGTGGTTCAGGCGGAACCTGGACCTTCAATTTCGCAGCCGGTGAATTTGCCAAGCAGATCCTGATCACCATCCCGAACGCTACGGTCCTGAATCCGAGTGCTCTATATGGTCTTGGGTTCACCATTACTTCCGTGAGTGCGGATGGTAAGATCTCCACCCAGAAGTCGGTGGTGATCGAGATCGGTGCCAAGAATAACTGGGATGGTTCCTATGCCGTAACCGGTCCGATGATCGATATGGCCGTGCCCACCCTTGTTCAGTGGAATAACAACGGTGCAACCTCTCCCATCGGTGATCCCTTCTGCGCTGCCAACGGCGGTGCATGGAATGCCTTGCTGGTCACAACCGGTGCCACTGAGTGCGTGGTCGTTGACTGGACCATCTGGGGTATCTGCGCTCACCCCATCCTCAGCGCCGGCGGACACTCCGGATACGGCTCTATGGGAATCGTGATTAACTTTAACCCTGCCACCAATACGGTTGCACGCATCCACAACTTCTATGGCGATCCCAGCCGGGGCGGTGCAAACTCCCTTGGTAATCCTGCAACAGGTAGCGGAGCCCCCCTCTTCGCAGCCTCCAATACCCGTCGTATCGAGCTGGATCCGAGTGGTGTGAACGCCGTACAGGGTAATCGTGACATCCTGCTCAAGTACTTCATGTACCAGCCCAGCGTAATGCCCGGGGTTCGTACCTTCTTCGATGAGAAGTGGAAGTACATCGGATCTCGCTAATTCGAAGCTATCTAATTTGTATAGGATCGTCCTGCCTCCATGGCAGGACGATCTTTTTTCTGGCACCGACCACAAACGGATTGTGTTACTTTTGCAACATGGAACAGACAAACACGCCTCCCAATCAGCTCAATATCGAGATCTCCGAAGAGGTGGCCGAGGGCAGCTATGCCAACCTGGCCATCATCACCCACTCCCATGCGGAGTTCGTGATGGATTTCGTGAATGTGATGCCGGGAACGCCCAAGAGCAAGGTTAAATCCCGGATCATCTTCACCCCCCAGCACGCCAAACGCTTCATGAAGGCCCTGGCCGAGAATGTGTCCAAATACGAGTCGGTCAACGGTCCGATCAAGGACCTCGAAGAAATGCAACTGCCCCTGCAGTTCGGACCCGCCGGTCAGGCCTAAGCGATCTTACAGCAAGCCCTCATCCGCAAAACTGTAATACCCCGTACCGCTGACGATCAGGTGGTCGAGGATCGTTATGTCCAGCAGGCGGGCAGCCGCCCTGAGCTGCTCCGTAAGCACCGAATCTGCCTTGCTGGGCCGCAGGCTGCCCGATGGGTGGTTGTGGCAAAGGATCAGGCTTACGGCATGCTCCTCCAGTGCGCGTCGCAGAATGATGCGTGGGTCGGCGACGGTGCCGGTAATACCACCGGTGCTGACGATCTCAAAGAGATTTACCTTGTTTGCCCGGTTCAGGTAGAGAACGGCAAAGGCCTCCTGGTTCAGGTCTCCCAATCGGGGCTGTAAGTAGCGTGCCGAGTCTGCGCTTGAGCTAATGACCGGTCTTTCCGGTGCAGGACAGGCCTGACGTCTGCGGCCCAGTTCGAAAGCCGCCAATAGGCCAATCCCCTTGGCCTCGCCAATGCCCCGAACCCGTTGCAGATCGGCTAGGGATCGTTTCCCGAGCAGGTGGAGATCGTCGCCCGACAGCCGAAGCAACTCCCGGGCCAGATCGACTGCGCTGCGGCCCCTCGTGCCTTGGCGGATCAGAATGGCCAGCAGTTCCGCGTTGCTGAGAGCGGAGATGGTACCGTTCCTGCATTTTTCACGGGGTCGCTCATCCTCCGACCACTCTCGGATCGGGTGGTAGTGGACCGTCATGCCACCAATCTAAGTACATATCGCAGCCCGAAATTGCCACTTTCGGGTGGGGATGATTTATTTGCCGGGGAGAAAGGGCTTGCAGTATATTCGCTCACGCAACCCCCACTGCCATGCAATCCGCCAAAATTTTCTCCGGTTCGGGCTCGCAACAGCTGGCCGAACAGATCTGCAAACGGTACGGAACCAAACTCGGGAAAGTCAATATCCAGCGTTTCAGCGATGGAGAGATCTGTCCCGTTTTCATGGAAAGCGTCCGTGGCGACTATGTATTTCTGGTGCAGAGCACCTTTGCGCCCACGGACAATCTGATGGAACTGCTGCTGATGATCGATGCGGCCCGCCGGGCCTCCGCCTACAAGGTCATCGCCGTGATCCCATACTATGGATACGCCCGGCAGGACCGAAAGGACAAACCCCGGGTTGCGATCGGTAGTAAGCTGATAGCCAATATGTTAGTAGCTGCAGGGGCCAATCGGGTCATTACCATGGACCTGCATGCACCCCAGATCCAGGGTTACTTCGATATTCCGGTGGACCATCTGGACAGCCATGCCGTTTTTATCCCTTATATCGAGAATCTGCGGCTGGAAAATCTTACCTTTGCGGCCCCTGATGTGGGGGCTACGAACCGGATCCGTGAGATCGCCAGTTATTTCAACGCTGAAATGGTGATCTGCGATAAGCACCGGAAACGAGCCAACGAAATCGCCAGTATGGTGGTCATCGGGGATGTGACGGACCGGGATGTGGTGCTGATCGATGATATCTGTGACACGGGCGGTACCCTTGCCAAGAGCGCCGGGTTGCTGAAGGAGAAGGGGGCCCGCAGCGTACGGGCCCTGATCACCCACCCGGTGCTGAGCGGCAAAGCCTACGAGAACATCGAGAACAGCGTGCTGGAGGAACTGGTGGTCTGCGATACCATCCCCCTCCGCCAGCCCAGTGAGAAGATCCGGGCCATCAGCGTTTCGGAACTCTTCGCGGTGGCCATACGGAACGCCTATGAGAACAAGAGCATCACGAGCCTGTTCGTCCACTCGCAGCGGAAGGACCGGTGAGGAATCCAGCGTAAACTAAACTTTGACATACATGAAAACGGTTACAATCGAAGGACAACTGAGGACCGGATTCGGGAAAGCAGCCACCCGCCAACTCCGCTCTCAGGAACTCGTGCCCGGTGTAATTTACGGAGGCGCACAGGAAATTAATTTTGCCGCACCGGCGGCCGCATTCAGAAAGTTGGTGTACACCCCCAGCTTCCAGATCGCCGAAGTGGTGGTGGACGGTAAAACCTACCGTACCATCCTGAAGGACCTGCAATTTGACAAGGTGGAGGACCAGTTGATCCATGTGGACCTCCTGGAGCTGGTAGAAGATAAGAAAGTGATCGCCGATATCCCCCTG
>JBJOMF010000128.1:0-8227 GCA_046052505.1 Bacteroidota bacterium
GAATCCCTCCGGTTTGGAGTAGCTGTACGCACGGATCAATCGTTTTAAGGTTTCGGCCCCGCTAGGGACTTGCGCAGTTTGGAGCGATTCAGATTTCCCCTTCCGGACTTTAGCTGTCGCATTCTCAGCAGGTTCAGGATAAGCTGTGTCAATCTTTCTTTTAACGCTCATGTTTACTTTTGAAGCGTTAAGGACTGACTAAATACACATATGAAAATGGGGTTTCCCTCAGAATAGCCCGTGTTTTTTCCAGAAATAACCAGAATGGGATGCGGGTATCAACGGATCCGCTCAAACAGAGGTCATATCCTGCGTCTGTACGGGGATCGCACCCATTTGTTCCAACTGCTGGAGCAGGGGCAAAATATCCAGTCCCGTACGTTGCTTGATGTCCCGGATGCGGCTGAAAACGGAGAGCTCTCTCATGTGCATGGCATTTGCGATCTCCTTGGTGCGAAGGCCTCTTCGTTTCAGACGCAGCATCAGCAGGTCGCTGGAATTCAATCGGTAAGGTGTGGCCGCTAGGATCTCCTCCGGTGAAGCATTATTCATCTTGTCTATACGGCCATCCTTCACGATCGTCATCCGGGGTGGACCACCATTCACCACATGGCTGATATCGGTGAGGTGCCCGATAAGAAGACCGGAACCGGCGGAGCGGCCGTCATGGTTGGGGGTTGCCTGATGCAAAAAACGACGCACCTCCCCTTTTTTGCGATGTCCATTGAATTCTAGATTAGCAACCAGTTTTTTTGACGGATTTTGGAATAAATGACGGAACGATTCCTCCCCCATCCGGAGTGCGGTCTGTAAATGTTCGGGGACCACCAATCGGTTAAATAACGCATAGAGCGAGGAGGTGAGCAACTGCCTGGCTGCCATTCCGGTCAGTTCGGGTGCCCGCTCATCAACGTATATGATCGATGCGGAAGGATAAATGAAAGCGACCGAAGCGTAAGGACCCAGCGGTAAGAATGATTCCTTGTGTTTTTGTACGATCGAGGCGGCTTTTCGTACCAATCCGGGATGAATACCGGAAGAATGGGACTGTGCAGAGGATGCAGTTGCATTTTTAGTTGATCGCCCCATCGTATCTCAGAATCTGAAAATAATTTTTGATTTTGCGAAGTAAACAAAGCTTCTTGTTTAATATTCAAGTCGGTATATGACATAAAAACTAAACCTAATTTTAGATCTATATAACATTGAAATTCAGAATATAAAAAGCGGGTGGTCGAACAAGACACCCCGAATTTAGGGTACGGTCTAGTACTAGACCGATTTCCCTGCCGGGTGTAGCTTTAAAATAAAAAGTTGGTATTAAAACTAAAAGCATAATAATCCAACGGCGTATGAGAAGAAATATGATTTCAATGATCGAAAGGTCGAACGTATTGAATGAAGCGTTCGTTATCGTTGAAGACGACAGCACTAATGAAAGTCTGGCTGATATCGCATCCCGCTATCAGGCCGATATTACCCAGAGTTACATTCCCTACGGGATGCACGCTGGTTATATTTTTTCCTACAAAACGTTTTCGATCATCCATGTCGATCCGGCCATCGAGCAGATCATTGGCATATCGGCTGAGAACGTGCTGTCAAGCCCGATGCAAGTGGTCTTCTCGGAGATCATCGCACCGGAACATACGGTATCTGCCGTCCGGTTCTCCAAACTGGCATTTGAAACCATCCTTGCGAACCGAAATAGGAATGTAGCAGTGAATGTTGAATTCAATATCTACCGGAAAAAGACTGATCTGAGACGAATTCTTTGCCAGTACCGCATTCTCGCATTAAACACGAAAGGATACCCTCTTCTGCTGCAAGGGCACTTCAGCGATATTACCCACTTGGGTCGACTGGATGCATCGCAATTGACTATCCTGGTCGACAATCAGGTTAAAGTACATGAAAAGAGCACGCGCAACGAATTGCTGCTTGGACTGAATCTGGATATAACGGACCGAGAGATCGATATACTTGAATTGCGTCGTAGAGGCCTTAAGGTCAAAGAGATCGCCAAAATCGTTTTCTTAAGCCATCTCACCGTTTATGCCATGCTGCGGGATATCAAGAAAAAGACAGGGCTGGAGATATTACCGTTACTGACCCTGCTCCGCTCGAAAGGGATCCTTGACTGAACAGCAGGCACCGGTGGCGAAATCGGCCTGTGACACCTTCGGATATGTTGGATCAAAGCCTTCAACTGGCATCCTCCCGGCTTCGGATAAAATCACAGACCAGATACGCGACTAATTTACCACTGGTAGCATCGGTACGGCCGTCGTTCAGTCGGGTGGCTCCCTCGCAAATATGCAGATACGCCGGCCGCGCATGGGCTGCCACGAAATGCAGGTACTGACGGGCATGAACGGGTAATATTCCAACGGGCGTCATCGCGCTGCTCAGGGTATGCTCGATACAGTCGAGATCGAGGTCGATGCCCGCCCAGGTATCCTCCGTAAATGAAACGGCATGCGCGACTGCCTGCAGGAAGGTACGCTTCTCCCGCACGAAAATATCCTCGAAGCTGATGCAGTCCGTGAACGGATTGTTCACGAGGTCGGACCACACATTTTGCGGAATATAGTTCTCATGCATACCGATCACGCAGTATTTCTGCAGGTACCCATCCTCTTCGGCATAGCGAAAGGCATTGCCGCTGTGACGGCCTTCCAGAGGCCGGTAATCGGCATGGGCATCAAGATTGATACAATTGAGCTGCGCCAAGGGAAGTACTCCCAGCTGGTGCCATCCTTTGGCTGATCCTTTTAGCATCGGGTACGTATTGTTATGCCCGCCGCCAACAGCAAGCGGCAGTTTTCCCGCGGCCGTGATCAGCTTGACCAATTGCTCCACCTCGTCATCGATGGTTTGAACGGCATGCCGGTACGCCTCCGTACGCTCCTCCTGGGTTCGGGCCGTCCGGTCAATCAGGTACTCGATATCCCCGAAATCAAAATGACCTGCAAGCAATACCTCTTGCCCGTCGAGAAAATCATTGCTTTGCATGTTGAGAAAGGATTGCAGGAACGGGATCCACAGGGTATCCGTACCGCCGATACCTGAATTGCCCTTGGCACCCAGGTCTTCCGGAATGCCGAACAGGACGTAGCGGGCACCGGACTCGGCGATCGAACGCTCGATGGATTCGGAATACAGCGGTACGCAGATCCGCTCGCCCAACTTGGTCTCGAATCGCCGGATTCGAGTTAGCGAGAGAATTTCCTGCTTGGTATAACTTTTAAAATGCTTCATGGCCTGTCAACTTCCGATCTTTTGATTCACCAGGTTGCGGATCGTCCGTTCCGCCTCTTCTGCCTCCAGTACGATCCGTTCGCCCTCCCGGAGAAGCCGATCGACATGAGCCCTGTCGGCATAGTCTGCCGAATTGATCCGCACATTCATGAAGGCCCCGATCACCGCACTGCGGGCACAAAGCGCCCCTACCCCGGCATCCGTGACCGAATTGGGATTTCCCGTTTCCACCATCGCCCGGATAAGGGTCATGCTTTTCAAAGCGGCCAGCATCACACGGAAAGGGACATCCATAGCGGAGCGGGTCGCCTCTTGAATGGCGCGGGTCCGCTGTTCCTTCTCGGCATCGGTACCCTTGGGCAAACCCAATGCGGTCATGATCAACTGAAATGCACGTGTATCCTCATCTACCAGCTGCAGCAATTCCGATTTCAGGGACTCACCCTGCATGGCCCAGTTACTGAACTCCTCCCAACGATCATCCCAGCCCCGTTTATGCGAGGAAAGATTGGCCACCATCGTGGCCAGGGAAACGCCGAGAGTCCCCAGGTAGGCTGCCACCGAGCCCCCGCCAGGAGCCGGACTCTCACTGGCGGTTTCATCGGCGAAATCAGACAGGCTCATGCGAACCAGCCTGCTTCTGGAAGGATCACGTAACACGTATTCGATCACCCGTTCTTCCGGCTTGAACGGGGTGAGCTCATTCAATCCGAGCGATCGCACCGCGATCTTGATCAGTTCCCGCTCCGATACACCGGTCGAACGCTGTTGTTTCCGAAGAAAATATATACCCGCATCGGTCAGCGCCCGCAGGGGTATGAGCCCCACCAGTTCACTGCCAGTAACGCGCAGGCCGCGGACTTCAGCCTTCCGGCAGACCTCGTCAAAAGCAATGTGGATGGGCGTAACGGACAGATCGGTGAGATTCATGGAAAGCTGTGCAACCCCGTACTCCTCGATATACCAGCCGATGGCCTTCACAGACCGCAACGTACCCGGCTGTTGTACCTTTTGACCGTCTTTCGTCACGAACCGGCCCGCCTCCCGCACATCAAAGGCCACTGCATTCGCACGACGCGTAGAGGTTGTATTCAGATTAATATTATACGCCACTAAAAAATCCCGAGCGCCGATCACGGTGGCCCCACGTTTGGCATCGAACGTGGCGGGTCCAAAGTCGGGTCTCCATTCGGGAAGGGCGATCTTCTTGAAAAATCCTTCGTACTCACCCGCCCGGATCACGGAAAGATTGCTGCGTGCTTTGTCAGGCTGTGCCGCCTCATATAAATACACAGGTATGCCCAGCTCCGAACCGACCCGCTGCGCCAGGGACCTTGCATAGGCTGCCGTCTCTTCCATCGTGATGCCGGAGATGGGTATGAGTGGACAGACGTCCGTTGCTCCCATCCGGGGATGTTCCCCGCTGTGCCGGCTCATGTCGATCAGCTCCCCTGCCTTGTGAATCGCCCGAAAAGCCGCTTCCACCACCGCATCCGGAGGACCGACAAAAGTGACCACCGTACGGTTGGTGGCCTTTCCGGGGTCCACGTTCAAAAGCCGTACCCCCTCCACCGACCCGATGGCTTCCGTGATCTGCCGGATCACGGCAGGGTCACGTCCTTCGCTGAAATTCGGTACACATTCGATAAGGGGCTGCATAGGCGGAATTTGATTCGCTAATATATCGCTTTCCCCCCGGGCTTTTATGCTTTCCTTATGAGCAGGAACAGCAAAAAAACGGTACCGCCAAGCGTATTTTTGGCTAAACAGTTCATATGAGAACGATCCGACTTTACCTGCTGGGGATGGCGCTGGTATTTGGGCCCCGGCTGCAGGCCCAGCTCAGTTCAAAAGAACAGAAGATTGTTAATGACGCGAAAGCGGCCAGAAAGGAATTCATCCGGTCCGACGGGCTGATGAAGACCCTTTTTGACAATGCCTACGCCTATCTGATCCTGCCGAATGTAGGAAAAGGAGGTATCGGGATCGGCGGGGCAGCCGGGAACGGGGCCGTTTTCCAGAACGGCAACCTGATCGGCATGGCGAAGATGACACAGATCACCATCGGGTTCCAATGGGGCGGCCAGGCCTATCGGGAAGTGATTTTTTTCGAGACAAAGGCCGATCTGGACCGGTTCCGGGAGAACCGGCTCGAACTCGCTGCGCAAACATCGGCGGTGGCCGTTACCGCCGGGGCTTCGGCGAATGCGAAATACACAAACGGTGTCCTGATCTTCACGCAAACTAAGGGTGGGCTGATGTATGAAGCCTCGATCGGGGGGCAAAAATTCAGTTTCCGTAAGATCTGAGTACCGCCAACTGCACCCGATTTGTTCAGAAGAATTCACCCTCGATCATGACCCGGTCGATCAGGTTCGATCCGAACCGGTATGGGATCAGGGCGGGTCCGTCGAGGGGACGGGTAAAAATAAGATTGGCCTTCTTACCGATGGTGATACTGCCCACCTCCTGTTCTAACCCCATCGCATAGGCCCCATTCAGGGTAGCTGCGTTGATGGCCTCCTCGGGTAGCATCCGCATGCCGATGCACGCCATGGAGACGACCCAGTTCATATTCCCGCTGGGTGAAGAACCCGGATTGTGATCGGAGGCAAGGGCGAGGGCGCATCCCGCATCGATCAACTGACGAGCCGGAGCGAAAGGCAGGCGGAGGAAGAACGCGGCCGTCGGCAGTAAGGTACCGATCGTATCGGAACCGGCCAACGCCCGAATCGAATCCGTATCCATGCATTCCAGATGATCTACCGAAAGTGCGCCTAGCCGCACCCCAGCCTGAACACCCCCTGACAGGCCCAGTTGGTTGGCGTGGACTTTGGCACGTAGGCCATAAGCCATGCCTGCCCGGCAGATCCGCTCCGTTTCCTCCGGAGAGAAGAATCCCTCCTCACAAAATACATCGATATGGTCGGCCAGGCCCTCGGCAGCGATCACCGGTAACATCTCATCGATGATCTGCCGGATATATCCTTCATGATGGTCGCGAAAAGCCGGCGGATAGGCATGCGCGCCAAGGAACGTAGACCGTATCGGGATCGGCGACAGGGTCCGCAGCTGCCGTATCACCCGCAGCATCTTCAATTCGGCCTGAGGGGTCAGCCCATAGCCGCTTTTGATCTCGAGGGCACCGGTACCCTGGCGAATGGCCTCCTCCAGCCTGATACGGGCCAATCGAAGCAGCTCGGCCTCCGGCATCTCGGCCAGTTTTCGGGCCGAGTTCAGGATGCCGCCGCCCTTGGCCGCGATCTCGGCATAGCTCAGGCCCCTGATCTTATCGACGAACTCCTCCTCACGGGTGGCTGCATATACCAGGTGGGTATGGCTGTCACACCAACAGGGCAGCACCAGCTGGCCGCTTGCATCTATGACAGAAGCGGCACCATCCGGCGATGGGCGATATTCCTTCATCGGCCCGAACGCAGAAATACGGCCATCTTCGATGCGTAAGAAAGCATCATCAATGCCCGGCAAACAGGATAGGGAAGCGCCCCGCAGCAATTCGTTCTCCGAACGGACGTTCAGCAGCCGATGGATATGACAGACCTCAATCCGCATCGACCCATTCGATTTTTACTTTCCGTCGCAGCAATTCAAGGCGCGGTCTGCCGGACTCATCATAGCCGGAAACGGCCACAAAGAACAGATACAGCGGGGTGCGCAGTTCACGCAGACGGATAACACGACCTTCATTGACACTGTAAAGATTTCGAATTTGCTTGGTACATATGATCCGGCCACTGTCGAGCCGTACCACTTTACGATTGAATGCATGCGGCTCCGGATCGGGCTTGTAGAACCAATAAGACCAGCCGGTCTCGCTGATACTAAGCTCCCGATGTGTATTGAACACGTCCTCCTCCCGCAGCTTCAGCAATTCCAGGTAAGGAAAATCGCGGATCACGCTGGTCTCGGTGAACCGATATACCGAATCACGGATGCTGGCAAATACATAGACACCCTCCACATTTCGAAGCAGTATCTGAAATTTGAAAGGCCGTCGTTCAAGTACCAGACTGGTCTGAAAATCGGTCAGCGAGGATGCATCATCCTGAATAACCTGGATCATCACCTGCTTGTCCTGTGCCCGTAACGATATGGGCAGGTGAAGCATTCCTGTGATCAGTGCTGTGAGGACGCGGGCTGAATTGATCATTTTCTAAAGTTACTGTAACTGTCTTATTACAAAACTGACATGCGATCCGGTCAGAGCCGCTCGATCACCAGGGCACTCGCACCGCCCCCTCCGTTGCAGATGCCTGCGTCTCCGAAACGTGCTTTGCGGGTATGGAGCACATGAACCAGCGTGACGATGATCCGGGCACCGCTGGCGCCCAAAGGATGTCCCAGGGATACCGCACCTCCGTTCACATTTACCCGGGCGGGGTCCAGTTTCATTCTTCGCGTATTTTCGATACCCACCACACTGAACGCCTCGTTGAGTTCCCAGTAGTCGATCGCATCCATTGTCAGCCCTGCCTTCGCTACGGCCTTTGGTACAGCCAGCGAGGGGCTGGTCGTGAACCACTCCGGCGCCTGCTCGGCATCGGCATAGGACAGGATCCGCGCCAGGGGCTTCAGGCCCAATTGATCGGCCTTCTCCCGACTCATGAGCACCAGTGCCGCTGCCCCGTCGTTCATGGTACTGGCATTGGCCGCCGTGACCGTTCCATCCTTGATAAAAGCCGCCCCCAGCGTAGGGATCTTATCGAATTTGACATTGAACGGTTCCTCATCCCTGCTAAAAAGTACGGGGTCTCCCTTACGTTGCGGTATCGGTACGGGAACGACTTCGTTCGCAAAATACCCCTGCTCCCAGGCAGCCTGTGAACGTCGGTAACTCTCGATGGCGAAAGCATCCTGGTCCTCCCGGCTGATCCCACATTCCCTTGCGCAGAGCTCCGCTGCATGACCCATCGCCTTGCCGTCGTACACATCGGTGAGACCGTCT
>JBJOMF010000129.1:0-14489 GCA_046052505.1 Bacteroidota bacterium
CCGATCTCCCGGATCAATTTCAGTCCAAGCTGACCGGTGATCCATTGATACAATCCCACCAGCAGCATGAGATGCGCCGAGATGAGCAGGAAAAGCCCGATCTTCCGGTGTGCCGCCCCATACGCACGGTGGCGGTCGGCAAAGCTGCGGTATAGGGCAACGAGCAGCAGGATCAGGATGACCCAACGAAGGAAACTGTGCAAATGAAGCATCCCGTTGTACATAAGGAGTGGTTTGGTACGCTTACGAAGGTAGGGAGTTTCCGTATGACCCGCCGGGCCGATCAGTCCACCCAATCCGCTATGAAAACATTCGTATCGCGGGTACCCCCGTTATTGCGGTTGCTGCAAAAAACGATCCGTTTCCCATCGGGAGAGAACATGGGAAAGGCATCGAAGCCCTTGTCGCGGCTCACCTTGATCAGCCCCGTCCCGTCCTCATTGATGGTGTACAGATTGAAAGGAAATCCCCGCTTGTACTCGTGATTGGAAGCGAAGATGATCCGCTTGCTGTCGGGCATGAAGGCCGGCGCCCAGTTGGCCTGACCGAAGGCCGTGACCTGCCGGGCATTGCTGCCGTCGGCGTTGGCCACCCACACCTCCATGTTGGTCGGGGCGACCAGGTTCTCCGCGAGAAGGTCACGATACTCCTTCACCTCGGCATCGGTCCTGGGTCGGCTGGCCCGCCAGATCAGTTTGGTGCCGTCGGGGCTGAACCAGGCACCACCATCGTATCCAAGGGTGTGGGTGATCCGCTTCTCCATTCCCGTTTTCAGGTCCATCAGATATAGTTCGATATCGCCATCCTTCGTGCTGGTATAGATCATTTGTTCACCGTTCGGCGACAGGGTGGCTTCCGCATCATACCCGCTGGAATGGGTGAGCTGCTTGACGATCCGGCCGTCGAGATCGGCCATGAAGATGTCGAAACTGGTGTAGAGCGGCCATATATACTTGTTGCCGTACTTCGAACGATCGGGAACCGGCGGGCAAGAAGAATCCCCCAGATGCGTGGAGGCGTAGATGATGTTTTTGTTGTCGCGCGTGAAGAAGGCGCAGGTTGTCCGCCCCTTTCCCGTGCTCACCCGCCTGTATTCAAAGGGATCCCCGGCCCGACGGGGAACGCGGCCCAGGAAGATCTGGTCGCAGGGAACCCCATCCTTCGGACTCGTGCGCTGAAAGACAAGGTATTTTCCATCGTAACTCCAATAGGCTTCCGCATTGTCACCGCCGAAGGTGAGCTGGCGGATGTTTCGGAAATGACGCTCTTCAGGATAACGGAGGGTGTCTGAGGCGGCACCATCCACCCGCTGCAGGCGGGAGGCCGTATCGCATCCGGAAAGGAGCAAGGTCCATAGCAGGCCGAGGGTCGTGATTTTTACCATATTATTACGATTGATTCAGAACTTGCGAAGTTATTTTTGCTTTGTACAGGCCCTGTCAGAAAATTGTAAAACATACGGCGCCTACCGAAATGAATCGGATGCTCGCGAAAATAGCGATTGCCCCGCTGATCCTTCTGCTGGTGGCCACTTCCTGCCGGAGTCGTTCCCGAATTTCAGCGTATGATGACCTGCACCGACAACCCCCGTATGCAGGGCTTACTGACAGCATCCGTCGCGAGCCGAAGAATGCGGACCTGCTCGTACGAAGGGCCGAGCGACTGATCGGACAGGGACATCAAGGAGCAGCGCTGGAAGACCTCCGTAACGCCTGGAATCAGCAAAAGGAGGAACGCACCGCACTGGGCCTGGCCGGCCTGCTGGAGGAACTACGGGCCGACTCGGCACTGCTCTTCCTGGAGGAAGCCGTTCGCATCCTGCCAGCCAGCCAGCGCCTTCGGTTCGCCTACGCCCAGGCCTGTCTGGCCGCAGCGCAGCATGATAAAGCCCTAATGGCCTGTGATGAATGGCTCGCCGTGAACCCGTCCGCCACCGAAGCGATCAAATTAAAGGCCTCGGCCCAGGAGCAAAAAGGCGATTCCGCGGCCGCCCTCCGAACCTGGGAGCAGGCCTATTCGGGCGCCGCATCCGACCCGGAACTTACCTTCATACTGGCGCTCCGCTATGCACAACTCCGTGACCCCCGTGTGCTATCGCTCTGCGACTCGCTGATCCGTACCGATGCCGAGGGACGGCAGGCCGATCCGTATTATTACCAGGGTATCTATTACGCCAACAAAGGCGATCGAAAAAAAGCACTGTCGCTTTTCAATGAGGCCATCCGTCGCGATTACCATTTCCGGGAGGCCTATATAGAGAAGGGCAGCCTCCAGTACGAAGGGGGAGGCCTGACCGAAGCCCTAGAGACCTTCGAGTTGTTACGTGCCGTGTCTCCTCAATACGCTGATGCCTATTACTGGATCGCCAAATGCCAGGAAGCGCAGGGTAGGCTGCCGGAGGCCCGACTCAACTACGCCCGTGCCTGGCAGCTGGATAACACCCTGGAACAAGCCCGGGAAGGCTCGATCCGATTGGGAAAATAAGCCGCAACGCGAGACCCCGATAAAATACCACAACCCGTAACTTGCAACACAAACCCCGCTGCATGCCGCTTGTCGCACCTTCCTTGCTTTCCGCCAATTTCCTGGACCTGGGATCCGACTGCCGCATGCTGAATGAAAGTGCGGCCGACTGGTACCACCTAGACGTGATGGATGGCCGGTTCGTACCCAACATCAGTTTCGGACCCATGCTGGTGGCTTTTTTTCGGAAAGCCACGAAAAAGGTCTGTGATGTACACCTGATGATCGAGGAGCCCGAACGCTATGCCGAAGCATTCAAGCAGGCCGGCGCCGACATCCTCACCGTCCACATCGAAGCCTGCCGGCACCTGCACCGCAACCTGCAACAGATCCGCACCCTGGGCATGAAGACCGGTGTGGCCTTGAACCCGCACACGCCGGTGGAAAGCCTGCATGACATCCTGCCCCAGACCGATGTGGTCTGCCTGATGAGCGTGAATCCCGGCTTTGGCGGCCAAAGCTTTATCCCGCATACGATCGAAAAGATCAAGACCCTTCGAAAAATGATCCGTGAACGAGGATGTGAGACCCTGATCGAGATCGACGGGGGGGTTACCCTCGAAAATGCACCCTCGATCGTGGCGGCCGGCGCCGATGTATTAGTGGCCGGAAACACGGTGTTCAGGTCCAGCGACCCGCTGGACACGATTGCCCGCCTGAAGACCTGCTGACGGCATCACCCGGCCGGCACGGCACCCTCTCTCCTTTTTCTTATCTTGTTCATCCGTTCCGCATGACCCGTTTCATCGTCATAGCCCTATTTCTGTTTGCCTTGTTCCTGAACGGAACGGTGGCCGCACAGAAAAAAACGGCCGCCATCTCTGGCCGGGTGATCGATGAGAACGAACAACCGCTGGCCCGCGTATCGGTGGTCGTGCTCGGACAGGCATCCGGTACGTTGACGGACGATTCCGGCAGTTTTCGGATCCGTGTTCCCGCGGATCGTGCCATAGCACTGGTGTTCAGCTATACCGGGCGCAGGACCGTGCAAAAAAATTTTCTGTTGAACGACCGGGAAGAGGAGTACATCCGTATCCGGCTGGAGACCGGTGAAAAGACCCTTCAGGAGGTGGTGGTCGCCGACCCGAGGGAACGCCGCGAAGCCGGTTTGATCCGCCCGAATCCCAAAACCATCCTCAACCTGCCCGCAGCGGTCACGGGTGTGGAAAGCCTGATCAAGATCTTCGTAGGCTCCAACAATGAGCTCACCTCCCAGTATAGCGTCCGGGGCGGTAGTTATGACGAGAACCTCATCTACGTGAACGACTTTGAAGTGTTCCGACCCTACCTGATCCGGAGCGGACAGCAGGAGGGGCTGAGCTTCATCAATCCGGAACTGGTAAAAAGCATCAGCTTCTATACCGGCGGCTTCCAGGCCCGGTATGGAGACAAGATGAGCAGCGTTCTCGACATCCAGTACCGCCGGCCCAAACGCTTCGGCGGTTCGGCCTATGTGGGCATCCTGGAACAGGGACTGCAACTGGAAGGGACCGGTGCCCGACAACGGTTCACCTGGCTGGTCGGCCTCCGCAACCGAAGCAACCGAAACCTGCTGAGCCGCCAGGATACCAAGGGGAATTACATCCCCTCATCGAGCGACCTGCAGGCCCTGCTGACCTGGCAGCTGCATCCAAAATGGCAGATCGAACTGCTGAGTAACATCTCGCAAACCCGCTTCACGCTCATCCCGGAGAGCAGCCAACTCACTTCCTCCGTATACTCTCCTTTTTTCAGTGCCACGCTCGGGCTGGACGTATCATTCGAAGGCCGCGAAAAGGACCGTTATCATACCCAGATGCTGGGAGTTTCCCTGATCCATCAGGTGAACCGCCGATTCCGCTTGAAGTGGATGGCCTCCCGCTTCGAGAACGACGAACGCGAGAACCTCGACATCACTGGCTCCTATCTGTTCGGAGAGCGCGACTTTGATAAGCGCAATCCGACCTACGGACTCATCGTGAATCCCCTCGGTGCCGGAGTGTACCAGAACTGGGCACGCAATACGCTCAACGTGCAGAACTGGAACGTTTCTCACAAAGGGACCTATGACCAGGACCACCACGCCATCCAGTGGGGCCTTGGGCTGGACCGCTCATCGATACGGGACCAGCTCAATGAATGGGAGTTTCAGGATTCCGCCGGCTATGCACTGCCCTATCGTCCCGACCTGCTTCGGCTGAACAAAGTACTGCGGTCCCGAACCACATTGGATGTGAACCGGGTCTCCGGTTATATACAGGACAACCTTCTGCTCGGCGACTCGTCTCGGTCGGTGACCCTGACCGCGGGGCTCCGCTTCAACTACAATGACCTGAACCGTGAATGGCTGCTCTCCCCCCGACTGGGCGTCAGCTGGAAACCGGCGGGCAATAAAGACATCATCCTGCGCGGCGCCCTGGGCGCCTACCACCAGCCCCCATTCTACCGCGAGCTGCGACGGTACGACGGCACCGTCAACCGCGACCTGAAAGCACAACGAAGCTGGCAGGGCGTTGCCGGGTTCGACTACAACTTCATCGGACTCAACCAACGGCCCATGAGGTGGACCACAGAACTCTATTACAAGAAAATGGACCGCGTAGTCCCCTATGACATCGACAATGTCCGGATCCGGTATTTTGGCGAGAACAATGCAAAAGCCTGGGCGGCCGGCATCGAGATGCGGCTGCACGGGGAACTGGTTCCGGATGCGGAAAGCTGGATCAGCTTGGGCATCATGAAGACGGCGGAGGACCTGGCCAATGATTTCTTCACGGTCTATAAGCTGGACTCTTTGAACCGACCGGTGGACAGTTCCGTGGTGCAGAACGGCTACCTGCGCCGGCCCACCGACCGCCGCATCACGTTCGGTATGTATTTTCAGGATTACCTGTCGACGAACAAGAACTTCAAAGTTTACCTCAACTTGCTGTATGGCAGCAACCTCCCCTACAATATTCCCGGATCGGTGAAGTACCGAAACGCAGCCTTCATCAACCCCTATATCAGGGCCGACATCGGCTTCAGTGCACTGCTGCTCGATGAGGACCGGAGCAAGCGGCGCAGCCATTCTCCCTTTCGGTCGTTCCAGACCATCTGGGCCAGCCTGGAGATCTTCAATATCATAGACCGGGCGAACACCATCTCGTACCTGTTCATAAAGGATTTCTCGAATACCACGTACCTGCTCCCGAACCGGCTCACCCCGCGCTTGCTGAATGTGAAGCTGGTCGCCCGCTGGTAAGCCTCACCGCCAGCGGTTGCGAAACCGGTCCCAGGTGGTGAACCCCAGTTTGAACTGAACGGGATTGTTGAATTTGTTGGCCACGGACGTAACGACATAGAATCCGAGCTTGACACGGGCCAGGGGATTGAATGGCCACTTGAAAACCCGTTCCAGTCCTGCAAAGAATTCCGCATACCGAAGGCTTCGTTCAGGAGCGATAAGCAACCCCCCGCCGGCCACCTCCGTCACCCGGAGCTTCTTAAAGAAGGGGATCTTATTGACCAAGGCCCCGTTGAACTCATGTACCAGGTTGCCCTGAAAGTACCGGTCGAACACCGGGAACGTGGAGTCCAATGCCTGGAAATTGCTGCGGGGGTTCTGAAAGAACAGCGGATCGCCCCGGCGCATGAACTTGTAATCGATGATCCGCAAGTTGCGGGTGTTCACAAAATCGCCTGTCTTGAGCACATAATTGGTGATCCCCGCCACGCCGAGGTTGATGTTCTGGATCAGGCCCAGTTCCAGGTAATCGAAGTCGATCTCGCTCTTGAAAAGCCGGGGGACGCCTTTCCGCCAGATGATGTAGAACGTCGGGAATTTGGATCCCAGGAAGATCTTTTCGAAGGGCTCCCGGACATAGCGCAGGCCAGGGGTCAGGTATAGCTTCACTTCATTATACGCGGCATTGTAGGGCTGGAAATCGACGGCCGGTTCGTTGGGGAT
This sequence comes from Bacteroidota bacterium, assembly GCA_046052505.1. GTDB lineage: Bacteria > Bacteroidota > Bacteroidia > Chitinophagales > Chitinophagaceae > JJ008. The sequence goes on from JBJOMF010000129.1 coordinate 6,452, forward strand.
GCCGAACAGGCTGTCGGCATTATTGCCCACCTTAAAATTCGCAACCGATCGACGGAAGGCCACTTCGAAATTATTCATCAGGTGCACCCCATTGAACAGCTGCAATTCATGCCCGGCCTCCAGGGAGGTGTTGAGGTAGATATTGCTGCGCTTGAGTACGTTCACCCACGCATCGCCGGGGTAGATGAACTCGAAGTTGCGGCCACCCCGGAGGCTGAACTGTCCGGAGTTGAAAGGATTGTATTTACGTTGGAGGCCGACGGAGCCGTTCACATCCCGGTTGCGGAATCCGTAGCTGAGTTCGGCATCCCAATGGAAGGTCTTCCGGTCGCGATAAGTTTTTCGGTAGGCCGCCGCGAGTTTCAGCCGGGCGCCGCCAAAGGCGATCGGCTGTACCAGTGTGGTGATCGGCGGAAGCACCCACATCCGCTCTTTTCGATGGTCATTGAAGATCTGTCCGAATACGAGCATCTTTTTCCAGGTGATGCGGTTCAGCACCCGGTCCATCGAATCGAGGTAGACCTCGCTTTTCATGTACGCTGACAGGCTGTCCTGGTAGCGTACATAGAGCTCCTGCTGGCGCGACAGGGGTTCGAGCCGTACCGACCGCCAAAATGCGGAATCCTTCTCATAGGCACTTTGTGCCGTGGAGCTTACTTCCAGTCCGAAATGATTACGGGGAAAAGGGGCCTGAAGCCTGTAATCTGAAAACACCACTGTTGTCTCCCCGTACAATTTTCCTTTCTTGGTCTTGGTATAATAGGTGAAGTGCTGCCGGGCGATCACCCGGGCACTGTCGCCGAGTGGCTGGTATTCCTGCCGCACCTCCATGTAATCATATTCCGGCATGTGGGCGGCCGGCAGGCGAAATTCGACCGAAAGCACGTTCCAGGTGCTGTCCTGAATGCGGATCTCCCCCTCGATTGTCGCGTTGCTGAGCTGCCGCGGCCGAATGGCGATGGTATAGACCTTGGGCCTGATGGTCCGGTCGATCCGGACAGTTTTGAAGCGGTAGGCCACGAGACCGGAAAAGCTCAAGGGCGACACAAATGGGATGCGGGAAACCGGTGGCGCCTTTATCAGGTTGTCGTAAATGAAGAAATCCCCATCGAGCGCCGATAGATAGAACAGGCTTTCGCTGCTGCCGCGGCGGTTGACCGCCAACCGCTCCTCCTTCAGCTGACCGGAGGCGCTTCGGTCGATATGCAGTAACACCTCGGTCATCGACAGCCCGGTGAGGTCGGGCACCCGGGTCGTATCAGCGGACATGCCCATAGGGATCTGGGTCGAATCAAGCTGAAAGGCTTTTATGTAGGCCGTACAGGAGTAAGACCCGATCGCCTCCAGCACCGAACCCTTGTTCCGGACGGTGCTGCGAATGATCTCCTCGGCACGGTCGCGAAGCTTGGCTTTGATCACTACCTCCCCCAGCGAAGCGGAGCGGTCCGGCTCCAGCACTACATTTTCCACCACATCGGTTCCCTGTATGTAGAAGGGCACGATCCGGGTCTTGTACCCTACCATACTGACCACGAGGTCGTACTTGCCGCGTTCGAGGTAGAATTCATACCGGCCGTCATCGCGGCTCACGGTACCCTTCCGTATTTCCTTGACCTCTACGGAGGCGAGTGCCAGTGGCTCCCGGTCGCTGTTGAGGATGACCCCAGAGATCCGGAACAATTGCCCCTGACCGTGCAGGGACGCTAACAGCAGGAGGAAAAAAAAGCAAAAACGTGGATTCATCGGACGAAATGGGGACCGGTACAAAAATTGCGCTTCTTTCGGGGCAAACCGCCGGAACGCTGAACTTTTTCCATTAGTTTAACAGACAGCGGATCAATACCCAATCCCTGTTAAAATTAAGTTGCCGGCCGCATATGACCTTTCCGATGCGATACCGTTGCACCAGGCTCGGTGGCCGGCACGACGGCGGATACACGAATCAGACGCCGGGCATTCTTTCAACATCTGTTGATAAGTAGAATGAGTACATAAAAGAATTGGGGGGTAATATTGGAACGAACAGGCGGATGCCCGTACCGAATCCCGAACCAAAAACCACAGTGCATTGACCGATACCATCATCAACCTCGAGACCGTCAACCCGATCGAGTTCTTTGGCGTCAATAACGGCAAGCTCGACATCCTCAAGAAGAAATTTCCCCTGCTGAAGATCCTGTCGCGCGGCACCCAGCTCAAGCTGAGCGGCGCACCGGAACAGATCGAGAACGCCCGGGAGAAGATCGAACTGATCATCTCCTACCTGGAGCGTAACGGGCATATGAGCCAGAATTACTTTGAACAGGTTCTGGGTGGTGACGATGCCGAGACCATCGATCATTTTCACGAAAAGAACCCCAACGAAGTGCTCGTGTTCGGACCCAACGGTAAATCGGTCCGGGCCCGCACCGCCAACCAGAAGAAACTGGTGCAGCATGCCGAAAAGAACGACATCGTATTCGCCATTGGTCCGGCCGGAACGGGTAAAACCTACACTGCCGTGGCCATTGCAGTGCGGGCGTTGAAGAACAAGCAGGTCAAGAAGATCATACTGACCCGGCCGGCCGTGGAGGCGGGCGAGAGCCTGGGTTTTCTACCCGGCGACCTCAAGGAAAAGATCGATCCCTACCTGCGTCCGCTGTACGATGCGCTCGACGACATGATCCCCGCCGACAAACTGGGGTACTATATGACCACCCGGACCATCGAGATCGCACCCCTGGCATACATGCGCGGACGTACCCTTGACAACGCATTCATCATCCTGGACGAGGCGCAGAACGCTACCGACCTTCAGTTAAAGATGTTCCTCACCCGGATCGGGGCCAACGCCAAGGCCATCATTACAGGTGATATGACCCAGGTGGACCTGCCGCGCAACCAACGCAGCGGATTATCGACCGCCGTAAGGATCCTCAAGGATATCGATGGTATCGCCCATATCGAGTTGGATGAAGAGGATGTGGTGCGTCACCGCCTGGTCAAACATATCCTGCGCGCCTACAACCGGGAACACGAGAAGGAGCAGAAAAATCCATGATACCGATGGGCAGATTTCCGGTCCGCATCCTGTGCCGGACCATCGCCGCCATCCTGTTGATCACATCCTGCAAGCAACGGCAGACGGCCGGGCCCCGAACAGCGCCCGAACCGGCACGCCTTCATAGCTATTTCGGGCAGGTCCACGAATCAGCCAAGCTGGTCCGGAACGGGGATCTGATCTTTCGCAACGGGACCGATGAGGTCAGCCGGGCTGCCCGGAGCATGAACCGGAAGGATACCAGTTTTTCGCATTGCGGCCTCCTGTTCATCGAGAACGACAGCGTCGTTGTTTACCACGCCATCGGCGGCATTTATAACCCCAGCCAGCGCCTGCGGCGGGAACCGATCGACAGCTTCTGCAATCCCCGCGAGAATGATGCATACGGCATTTACCGCTTCCCCCTGACCGCTGGGCAAACAGACAGCCTGCGCCACATCGTGGCCGGCTATTATGCCGCAGGACTGAAATTCGACCTGTATTTCAACTTCCTGAGCGATGATGTGATGTACTGTTCGGAATTCGTTTTCAAATCACTGAACCGGGCCCGGCAGATGCGGATGTCCGCTTATGTCCGGCTTGACACGCTACCCTATGGTGTGACAACGGACGATCTTTTCCTACACCCGGAGTCACGCGAAGTGAAAAAGGATCGGTTCAGTCAATGAAACCACGAACGCTGTATCTTTACGAAAATTTAAACCATGAAACGTTCTACAAGCCTGCCACTGGCAGCACTGTTCCTGCTGGCAACCCTTTTCGTTGCCTGCAAAGGCAAAGACAACGTGGCTGATGACCCCAAGGCCGTACTGACCGCCTTCTTCGAACGGATGGCCAATAAGGACATTGAGGGTGCCACCAAACTGGCCACAAAAGACAGCAAGGGCACTATGGATATGATGAAAAAAGCGATAGACGCCGCCGAGAACATCAAAGGCACATTGGAAAACAGCAAGACAGAACAAGACGACCCGGTCGAAAATTTCAAGAGCATGGAATTCGGCAGTGCCAAGATCGATGGCGACAAGGCCACTGTTTCGGTGACCAACAAAAAGAAGAATGAGACCTTCGACTTCCCACTCACCAAAGAAGGCGGGAGCTGGAAGGTCGACTTCAGCATGAGCACTTTGATGAAAATGGGCATGAATAGTATGAAAAACCAAGGCACGGATACCGAGGGTACGAACCTGGACCCGACGGAGAACTTCAACCTCGACTCCCTGAAGGAGGGCCTTGAAAAAGCGGAGGATGTCCTGAAGGACCTGGATCCCGAAAAATTGAAGAACCTGATCGAGGACAACAATTGATCGAGCCCATCCCTGATCGCATCGAAGCCGCCCCGGTCCGGGGCGGCTTTTTTATCTCCTGCAGGGTCGAGCAGCCGTCCCTCCGTTTAAGAATCCGTACATTGCACCTATGAGGATCTTCATCGCCATCGGGACCCTCCTGCTGCTGGCCCCGGCCTGTCGGGATGGAAAAAAAGAACCCGTGACATCGGAAAACCACCTGGATGCCGCCCGCAATTTCATCCGTGCAGCACTCGATGGGAAATTCAAAGATGCCCGCCGGTTCATGCTGGCCGACTCCACGAACAGCAATTGGATGGATGTGGCCGAACGGAACTACAACAAGTCGGATGAAACGACTCGAAACGGATACCGGACCGCATCGATCAATGTGCACCGTGCCGATCTCCTGAATGATTCCGTGGCCATAGTGGTGTACTCCAATTCGTTCAAAAATGACCACGACACACTGAAAGTAGTGCGAACTACTGGGCAATGGCTGGTCGACCTGAAATACCTCTACCTCCATGAAGCCGAGTCCGCAGCTCCCATACCCACACCCAACGATACCCTGAAATGATCCAGCAACTGATATGGGTGGGTCTCGGCGGCGGATTGGGCAGCATCGCCCGTTTCGGCTGCCAGCGCTGGCTGAACCCCTCCGATACTGCCGGCTTCCCTTGGGGCACTTTCACCGTGAATATTACTGGTTGCTTTATCATCGGATGGCTGGCAGGAGTCACGCTGCGTCCATCGATGGCTTCGGACCCATGGAAACTATTCCTGATGACAGGTCTTTGTGGTGGCTTCACCACCTTCTCCGCCTTCACCCTGGAAGGCATGGCCCTTCTGCGGGAACAGCGGTGGCTGCTTTTTTTATCCTATACGGCAGGCAGTGTACTGCTGGGACTGCTTGCAACCGCTGTCGGGATCCGTATCGGGAGCCGGATCTGATCGACCGGACATAAACGAAATTGACATGATAACCGTCCAACACCCCTGGCATGGCGTACCGACCGGTGAAAGAGCCCCGGCACGGGTCAATGCCCTGATCGAGATCCCGCGTGGGTCCCGGGCGAAATATGAGGTGGACAAACAAAGCGGGCTGCTCCGGTTGGACCGCGTGATCTATTCCTCCTTTCACTATCCCGTGAACTATGGATTCATCCCGCAGACACTGGGCGAGGATGGTGATCCGCTGGACATACTCGTCATTTGTTCGCAATCGATCCAACCGCTCTGCCTCGTCGAAGCCTCGGTGATCGGAAATATGCAGATGATCGACCAAGGGCAGCCGGACGATAAGATCATCGCCATAGCCGATCATGACCCGGCCGTGCAACATGTTACCACCATGGAGGACCTGCCCCGGCATTTTCTGCTAGAATTGAGGAATTTTTTCGAGCAATACAAAGTGCTGGAAAATAAAAAAGTGGCGATCGATACCTTTCAGGACCCTGATACGGCCTGCGGCATCATCACCGCGTCCATGACACGCTACCGTAAAACCTTTCGAACCTCATCATGAAACCCCCTCAACCCCATCCTATGGGAACGGAACTCATCTTCGCAACCCTCGGCATCGGACTGATCGCCGGGCTCCTCAGCGGACTCATCGGCATCGGCGGCGGCATCATCATGGTGCCCGCTCTGATTTTCTTTCTTGGTTACGGACAACACCAGGCGCAGGGCACATCTCTTTCGGTGATTACCCTGCCGGTGGTGCTGCTTGCCACGATCTACTACCACCAAGAGTGCCGTAAAATGGGCACCCCCGTTGACCTGCGGGTCGTGGCACTTCTGGCCGGAGGATTTGTTTTGGGTGCACTGGGCGGAAGCAAACTCGCCCTGACACTGGATGCGGGGGTATTGAAAAAGATTTTTGCGCTGGTGCTGTTCTATACCGGGATCAAAATGATGGGATGGGATACCGCCGCATGGAAAGGACTGAAGAATCTTTTTTAGACCGGCCTCTCAACGGTAACGGCGCAGGGATGATACCCGGTACATCTTCTCACCGGTACCGGCATCCAGCAAATTCTTTTTCCCGAGTCGATCGATGCGGACCATGCCCGAGGCGTGAATGACCTCATCAGGCCCCAGGAGGATACCCACGTGGGCCGTTCGTCCGTCCCGCTCAAAGAAAGCCAGATCGCCCGGCTGTACGGATGCCCGGTCCTCGATCACCTCTCCTGCCTTTTCCTGCTGGCGGGCATCGCGGGGCAACGGATAGCCCATCAACTTGAAAATCACCTGTACGAATCCGCTGCAGTCCACCCCCATGGGATTGCGACCGCCCCACAAATACGGTACGCCCAGCCAGGGCTTTACCAATTCCCGCACGGCGTCGGGATCGATGGTGGTTGCCAGCGGGCCCTCATGACTGCCCTGAAACCGATACACCAGCTCACCGATACGGCCTTCTTTTCCATCAAACAGCGGCAACGAGGCACCTACGGGAACCCTGAGCGACAGATCACCCATGAGCACCTCATTCCAAAGGCCGGTGGCCACGGGAGCCGGTACCAGAGCCTCCTCGGCCGTGACTTCCCTGAACTGAGTAGGGGTAACCCAGCCTTCGTAATCATCATGCAGGCTGCGGACCTTGATCCATCCATCTTCTCGGTCTTTGATCAGACGCACCCGCTCCCCAAAAAGCAACTGATTCACCATTTCACTGCGATGATCGGCCTTGAGGCGTACTGGCGCGGCAGCGACGGTCACAACTGCATTGTACATGGGCTGATTTTTGCCGAATATAAAAAATCGGGAGCGGGGCATGAAATTTTATTCCTTTTCACCCCGCCGGCATCACAGGTGTATGAAATCCTTAATTTCCCCGCGTGAAGCCACCTGAGACCACGCCCCCATCGGACGCCGAACTGCTGGACCGGTTCTATCGGGATAAGGACACCCACTGGCTGGGACTTCTGCTGCAACGCTACACCCTGATGCTATTGGGTGTATGCATGAAATACCTGCGTAATGAAGAGGAGGCACGGGACAGCGTACAACAAGTGTTCCTCAAAGTGTTACAGGAACTGCCCAAGTATCGGGTGGATTATTTCAAATCATGGCTGTATATGGTGGCCAAGAATCACTGCCTGATGAGACTCCGCGAGCGCCAGGGACGGCCGACCGTGGCCTGGGAGGATACACTGAACCTTTCCGCTGAGGATAGTGACAGGGAGTCTGAGGGACAGCGGGACCTGGACCTGGAACGACTGGAGGAGGGTCTGACCTGTCTGGCCGATGGACAACGTCAGTGCCTGACTTTGTTCTACCTTCAGAAAAAAAGCTATCAGGAGATCAGCGTCCTGACCGGATTCTCCCTGCTACAGGTAAAAAGCCATATCCAGAATGGCAAGCGGAACCTCCGCATCTGGTTCGATAGAAACCGAAACGAAAAAAAGTGACAGGCACAATCAATGAAGACTAAGCCCGAACATATGAACAGCGGCGAAACACCGGCCTGGGAACCCGAGATCCTGCTGCGCTATCTGCAGGGTGATCTGAGCGGACCCGAAAAACAGGCGTTGGAAGCCCGTTTGGCAGATGATCCGTTCAGCGACGATGCGCTGGAGGGACTGAAGGCCTTCCCCGAAAAGTCACGCATTCACCATACCGTGGAGCTGCTGAACCGGGACCTGCGTAAACGAACGGATCGAAAAAGGAGACGCCGCGACAACCTGCGCATAAAAAACCAGCCCTG
>JBJOMF010000130.1:0-16459 GCA_046052505.1 Bacteroidota bacterium
AACCGTCATCAGGTGATGCCAGGCCGTCCGCGAGGCTCCGTGCACCTGAGGCATGCATCGCAGAGAATATGGGTCCTGCACGCGCCCACAATCCACATGACTTTGCATGATCTCCGAACCATTCAAAAGGTGGCGGAGCCGATGAGCCACAAGCTGATTACCACGGTAGGGTCGCAGGGTATGCAGCCGTTCATCGAACGGGGCCTTGGTACCGGTAAGCGCTTCCAGGGTCATAGCTCCGATGATGTCAGCGGCCTCCAACGCATAATGCATGCGCTGAAGCCCCTTGATGGCCCAGGCCAGAATAAATTGCGTGCCGTTGATCAGGGCCAGGCCCTCTTTCGGGCCAAGTTCGATCGGTGCAAGACCATGACGAGTCAGCACCTCCGATGTATTTCGGACCTGCCCCTTTTCCCAAACCTGCCCCAAGCCGATCAGGGGAAGGAACAGATGGGCAAGCGGTGCCAGGTCGCCCGAAGCGCCCACACTGCCTTTTTCAGGAACCACGGGAATGACATCCTGATCGAGGTGCCAGATCATACGGTCGAGTGTAGCTTCCTGAACACCGGAATAGCCCTGTGCCAGTGCCTGAAGTTTCGTGACAAGCATCAGTCGGGAGACCTCTGCAGGGATCGCCTCTCCGACTCCCACGCTGTGGCTTTGCAGGATCTTATACTGCAGGGTCGCCGTATCGGCAGCCGAGATCGCCGTGTTAGCCAGAATGCCGAAACCCGTATTCACGCCATACACCGTTCGTCCCTTGCCGACGATGGCCTGCACCTCAGCCTGCCCCCTGCGGACCCGCTCCCGGGTCGGCGCATCGAGAATACCCTGCAGGGTCCCGGCAGCGACCGCAAGGGCCTGCGGTACGGTCAGTCGGTCGGTACCGTATCGGAAAACCGGATTCATACGCTGCGTTTCACGCAAAATAACTGATTTGCGGATTGTGGCCTGAATTAAAGGATGACTGCGCCTGAAAGCCATCCTTAAATATCTTTACCGAATGATGAAAAAGCCGCACAAGCCTTGGCTGCTTGTTTTATCCGCCTTGTACCTGTCCACTGCCCATGCGCAGGAGACCCGGACCGTGGCGATCGCCAACACGGGCTGCACCGTAGAGGTATTCTGCATCCCCGGCCGATTCGATGCCTACGAACTGGATGAGGGGAATACCGTCTTTGCGGATGACTGTGAGAAGGAAGGGATCACCTGGGGCATCTACTGTGTCCAACGCGCGCGGCCGATCGCCGACATAAAGATGGCAGAGGATTCCGCCATCGTGCTTTTGGATTTCCTTAAGGCGGATTTCAGCATCGTCAAGAGCAAAGGCTATGAAAAGGGACTGAAGCTCAGAAAAGAAGATGCGATACGGGGTGTTTCCGACAGCTGGGAGGACTCCCAGAAAAACAAGTGGAAGGTTCGGGCCTGGACCAATGGCCGATTTATCTGCGTATTGTATGTGCACAGCGGAAAGGAGCTGCCGGACAAGAAGGTGAAGACCTTCCTGGAAGGGATCCGATTCCCTGCGTTGAAATGACCTCGGAAAATGGCCTGAAAAATCGATTATCTTTGCCGATCACGCTGATCCGGTAGCTCAGCTGAATAGAGCAGCTGCCTTCTAAGCAGCAGGTCATTGGTTTGAATCCAATCCGGATCACGAAACCCTTCCCGGAAGGGTTTCTTTTTTGCCGCACCATGATGCATGTAAAAATCGAATCAGGCTGGAAGCAGGTCCTCCAACAGGAGTTCGATCAGCCCTATTTCAAGCAGATCGTGCTTCACCTGAAAACCGAAAAAGGACAGGGAAAGGTTATTTACCCACCCGGACCGATGATCTTTGCCGCCTTTGACAATACCCCCTTCAATGCCGTAAAAGTGGTGATCCTGGGTCAGGACCCGTATCATGGTCCCGGACAGGCGCACGGTCTCTGCTTTTCGGTTCCTGAGGGAATACCGCCCCCACCATCACTCCAAAACATCTACAAAGAATTACGGGAGGATGTCGGTTTTCAGATCCCCATGCACGGGAATCTGACGGCCTGGGCCCGGGAGGGGGTCTTTCTGCTCAACGCCTCACTCACCGTCAGGGCCGGAGAACCGATGAGCCATTCGCAGATCGGATGGGCCCGTTTCACGGACCAGGTCATACGCATCCTTTCCGAGAAAAAGAAGAACCTGGTTTTCCTGCTCTGGGGCAAGTTCGCGCAGGAGAAGCGGGGATTGATCGATGCATCCAGGCACCTGATATTGCGGGCCGCCCATCCCTCACCGCTCTCCGCACACAACGGGTTTCTGGGCTGCCGACATTTTTCTCAGACGAACGACTATCTCATGAAACACGGGGTTGATCCCGTAAACTGGAGCCTTGCATGAGGATCTTTCAAAAAATTGCATCCGTTGTGATGGCCTTCTGGGCCCTGATGACCTTTGCGCTTACCTTTTTGATCGTTTTTATCCCATCCATGCTGACCTGGCTGATCCCTGACCCCTTGGGCCAGCGGCTGTTCATGCGGATCGCGCGGACCTGGATGAGCTCCTGGCTTCATCTTACCGGCTGCCCGATCCTGGTAAAGGGCCGGACCGTTTTTGAAAACCGAACGACCTATATCGTTACGTTCAATCACAATTCCCTGATGGACGTTCCGCTCTCCTGTCCGTTCATCCCCGGGCCCAACAAAACGATCGCCAAAACCTCCTTCACCCGGATTCCACTCTTTGGGCTCTATTACCGGAAAGGGGCCGTATTGGTGGATCGGAAAAGTGAAGAGAGCCGCCGCCGCAGCTATGAAAAAATGAAAAAGGTCCTCCGCCGCGGAATGCACATGTCGGTCTACCCTGAAGGGACCCGAAACCGGACCGGAGCCCCGCTGAAAAAATTTCACGACGGAGCGTTCCGACTCGCCGTTGAAACGGGCCATTCGGTGATTCCCGCCGTGATCTTTCATACCGATAAGGTATTGCCGGCCGGTGCCGGATTTTCCTTCCATCCACACCGACTGGTTGTGCAGTTCCTTCCGCCGGTTTCCCCGGCCGGGAAAACAGTGGAGGTCCTGCGGGAAGAGGTCTTTCAGATCATGTGGAATTGCTATACGTCATCACCCATCAGAACGATGGAAACGAACGGGTCCGGTTGATCCGAAGGTCTTGCAGTACCGATGCCTTGGGGCTGACGGAAAAACTGAAGAAGCGGAACAGGCCGACCGGCGTAACATCGATGGAAAGCTGCCAGCAATGCATCTCCCGGGCGATCGACATCTGGAACATCTGCAGGCTTTTCGTATCGATATCGTAGAATCCGTTCACCGAGAAGTTCCACTTGGAGGTAAGGTTAAAACTTCCGTTGAAGTTGACGTTTTGGCGGAACTGCGTGGTGAAGCGCTGGGTCTGTGGTTGAAACAGGGTATTGAAGGAAAGGGAGTAGCCTACATTCAGGGACCAGGGTATATTGAAATCCACGAATTCCGCCGGATTGCGTTGCATGTAGTCCAGCAGCCGTTGCTGGTCCGCGATCAAGGTCGGGTCGCCCATCAGGTTCATCTCCGCCTGTTTCTTGCGCTGTTCCTCCTTTTTGGGATCGCGGGGCTTGCTTTTGAAGTTCGCGCTCATTGAAACACTGCCCGCTGTCAGTCGACCCAGTTTGAACTTCCCATCCTGCCACACATAGCGGTCAATGTCCTGCCCGATCGCGTTGGTTTGATACGGGTTCAGCACCGAGTTGGCCGTGATATTGATCTTCTCGAAGAGCGTGGTCCGGAAATAGAGGCTGATCAGATCGAGCTTCATCGAGTCACGAAGGAAATTGTACCCGGTCGTCAGGCCGTAACCATCGATAATCCGTACCTTCTTGATGGCGCTCTCACCCGTGTCCTTTCGGGAGCGCCATTTCATTTCGAGGTTGTTATCCAGCTGAAAGCCGATCCCACCGGTCCGTCCTTCAGCATAGCCAGGATACAGCGCCCCGGCAAATTCGGAGAACCGGCCTGCATAACCCCGGGCCAGGGTATCGGTATAATAGTGTTTTCCGGAGAGGTCCGGACGGTAGTTCATGCTCAGGGAAGGGCGGACCACGTGGCGGATGGCCATCAGGCGTGATTTCCGGAACTGCAGGGTTCCGAACAGCGCGGTATTGAAGCTGAGGGAGAAACTTAACTGGTGATCGGTGAACAACCCCTTGGTGACCGTGGTATCGGCCTTCTGGGCAGCCGTGTTCCACCGGCGCCGGAGCTTCTGCTGCACCCAAACCTGGGAATAGGATACCCCGGGGGAAACGATGAGCGCCCCGCCGAGAATCGGGGGAAGCGCCAACGTGACCGGGAAATTATGCTGAGCACCCCATTGCAGGGTGTCCAGCAGCTTCCGGAACTGAAAGGCCGTATCGTAGAACGATACCTGATTCCGGAAAGCGCCGTTATAGGCGATACCCAGCTTCTCATACCACTTGGCAGTGCCTACGGACTCCTTTTTTTGGAAGGGATAAAGTGTATTCACGGTGAATCCCATGTCGGGCAGGCTAACATTGATGAGCCGGGTAACGTTGTTCTGGTTATGGTTCGCGCTCATCGTGAGGTTGTAGGGCTTCCCCGCCCAGGATTTGGAATACGCGATAGAGGAGCTCAGCTGGTTCTGAAAATTCTGTTGGGTATTGTTGGTGACCAGTTGATTGTAGCGCGTGGAACCCGCATTGACGTTGGCGGTGAAGGTGGTTCCGGGACGTGCCTTGCCATCGACGGAGTGGTTCCAGTTGACCGCAAAACTCTTGTTCTTGAGGAAATCGGGATCACCCTTGAAATTGAACTTGGTATTGAGCAGGCTGATGTTGAAGGACCCCCGATAGCGGTATCGCTTGTAATACGTCGGATTGAGATTGACGGACCAGCCTCCGTAGGAGTAGATGTTGCCATAGAACTTCAGATCCCAGTAATCGCTGAGCACCTTGTAATAGCCGAGCCCTTCGAGCCCGAGACCGAATTGCTCGTTCGCACTGAAACGGGGTGGCAGGAATCCGGAATGACGCCCCTGGCTGAGCGGATAGAAGCCGAACGGAAGGTACACGGGTACGGGTACTCCCTCAAATTCGATATGGGCGGGGCCGGATACGGCCAGCTTCTTGTTGACCACCTTCATTTTGGGTGTGACGAAGGCGAAATGCGGCTCATCGAGCATGCAGGTCGTAAACCGGGCCCGCTTGATGAATGTCACATCTTCATTGACCTTCTTGGCCTCCTGACCGATCATGAGAAACTCGCCCTGTTGCGTGTACGTATTCCGGGTCAAGCCCACCTGAGTCCGGAAATTATAGCGGATGGTATCACTGGTGAACTCATTTTCACCGCCCTTGAAATGGGCGGTCTCCGTCACCGCGCCCGTGCTGTCTTTGCTGTTCACTGCAAGGACCACCTGTGTGCCCTGGTCCAGCTCCACTTTGGGTGCCGTAAGCGTGATATCCTTGTAATCCGTACGGGTCTTTCCGTACAGCAGGACCTTTCGGGCCTTGATCAGCACGACGGCCGAATCGTCCGCCTGGTATTTCACGGGCGCATCCAATGAGTCGGAGGAAAGCCGCAGGGAGAACGTATCCACTTTTTCCCGGGTTCCGGACGTGTCGGCCGTACCGGGCCGCAGTGTGTCAGAACGCATCCGTACCACCGGTGTCGTGTCGAAGACGGCGACCGGAACTGTTAAAGCCTTGCGAAAATCCTGCGTCCTCGCATGTCCCGCCTCCGTTTTCCACGTTTGTGAAAAAAATATCGAAGCGGTCAGCAGTCCGTATAAGCAGGGAATTGGCCTAATTTTGTAACGATGCTTCATCCGGTTCGCGCAAATGTAAATCATTATCAAGCCGTTTCCTATGTGACAGGTACTGAATTTGTGAAACGGAATGTAAAATCCCGGGGAGGAAACGGAGCGGGTTTCCGGATGGTGGGACCCTGAACCTGAATAAATAACCGTACGAAAGCGACCGGGTAACCGGCTTGAGGAAAACCCATGATATTGAAAAGTTATCTTACCGTATTGCTGACAGGCACCGCCCTGCTGGTCTGTTCCTTTCTTCCCGGAGGGAATGTGAAACTGAAAAAGCGGCCTGTCATCCGTACTATCGTTGTGGATGCGGGGCATGGCCTTCGCGAGAACGGAGGGCATGACGGCGCGAAAGGATCCTACTCCTGGGAGGATGACATCTGTCTGGCCATCTCCAAGGTCCTGATCAGCGATATCAGCCGTGAATTCCCCGATATCCGGATCGTGGAGACCCGCCCTACCGAAAAGATCACAAGCCTCTACCGGAGGGCCGAGATCGCCAACGAGAGCAAGGGCGACATCTTCATTTGCATCCATGTGAATGCCGCACCGCCGCAGCGACGATCGGAGATCGTAGGCTATAAAAAGGTCACGTACTATGTGGGAAAGGGCAAGAACCGGAAAAAGAAGACCAAGGAGGTCCCGCAGTACCGATACTGGACGGAGCCCAGCAAGGCCCGTGGAACAGAGACTTATATCTGGGGTGCACATAAAACCGATGACAAGGAACTGGCAGTGCGGGAGAACGCCCCGATGATGCAGGAAGAGAACTACAAGGAGAAATACGGAGCGATCGATGTAGACGCGCCCGAATTCGTGGCGATGGCCCTCCTCAAGACGAAGCAATATTTCAAGCGAAGTGCCACGTTCGCGGGGATGGTACAGGACGAGTTCGTTAAGGTAGGCCGGGTGGACCGTGACGTCCGGCAGCGGGGCGTCGGCATCTGGGTGTTGCAGGCCACAGCCATGCCCAGCGTTCTCATTGAGACCGGCTTCATCACCAACCCCGAGGAGGAAACGTACCTGAACAGCAAGGAAGGACAGGAGGAGATTTCACGCTGCATCCTGTCGGCCCTGCGGAACTACATCACCTGGCTGGAGAAAAAGCAGGAGGAAGGCACCCCGGCCGAAGCCCCACCGGCCGGCTCCACCTTCAAGTTCCTCGAGGCCATCGATGGCATTGAACGTCGGATACACACCCGTTGAGGACCCACCGGTTCGCAGCGGAACTACGGAATGGAAATAATTGGCTAATTTGTCAACGAAAAGCCATCCGGCCGTGAAAAAAAAGGTACATGAAGATCACCAATGAAACCAAGGTCGGCGTTCTCACCATCGTTTCCCTGACCTTACTCATCCTCGGATTCAATTTCCTCAAAGGAAAGGACCTGTTCAAAAAAAGCCGCCGGATCTACGCCGTCTTCAATGACCTCGGCTCCCTGTCCAAATCCAATGAGGTCAAGATCAACGGCTATGTCATCGGAAGCGTTTACGAGATCAAGACAAAGGACAAGGATATGTCCGGGATCGTTGCCACGATCAGCCTGACCGAAGACGTGAATATTCCGACCGATTCCAAAGCGCTGATATCCACGCCGCTGGTCGGGGCATCGTACATTATCATTGAAAAGGGGGAACAGACGGTTTATCTGAAAAATGGCGACACTCTGACCACCCGGGTCGACGTGGGGATCCTTGATGATGTGAAGGCACAGCTCACCCCGACCTTAACGAAAGTGCGCAACACCCTGGATACGCTGAATCAGGTATTGAACAACGTGAACAGCGTGCTGAACACCGGTCTGAAGCAGGACCTTCAACAGACCCTCTCCAACTTCAACCGGGCCAGCGCATCCCTAAAGACCCTCATCGACGACCAAACCAGTTCCCTGTCACGGACCTTGCGCAACGCCGAGGAGATCACGGAGGACCTGAAGGGCAATACGGATGATATCCGGGAGACCGTCAGCAATGCTCGAAAAGCGTCGGAAAAGCTCGCAGCGCTGGACCTCCAATCGAGCATCCAGGAGATCAACCAGAGCATTGCCCAGTTCAAGGGACTGCTCACCAAGATCGACAATAAGGACGGAACCCTGGGCGCCCTGATCCATGACCGGACGCTGTACAACAATCTCAAGAATGCCACCCTCGGACTGGAAATATTGCTCGACGACATCCGGGCCCATCCAAAACGCTACGTGCACCTTTCTGTATTTGGACGCAAAGAACGAGGCGGCGCCCTGACGGCCCCGCTTCCCAAAGACACGGTCAAATAGTCCGATGTACCGCATCGTCCCATTCCTCATCGCGATGACGATTAGCTGGATCACGGGGCCCCTGGCCGCGCAAGCACCCCCCGTGCCGCCCGTAGGCGACAGTCTGCTGCCCGTGGAGATCCTGCCCGGAGTACGCAAGCTGGAATTCCGAAAACTCGATGATTCCACCCAACTTCAGATCCTGGCCGGGACCGTCAAACTACGGCAGGGCACTTCCTTTTTTTATTGCGACAGTTGTGTGATAAACGACCGCACCAAGACATTTGAAGCCTGGGGGAATGTGCACATAAACGATTCCGACACGACGCACGTATATGCCGGACACCTTCGGTACCTCATCGACAAACGGTACGCCTACCTCGATGGCGGGGTGCGGTTGACGGACGGGCGCGGCACCCTGACCACGCCCGACCTGGAATACGATCTGGCTACGAGCATCGGCACCTACCGCAACGGCGGCCGGGTCGTCAATAAAAAGACCACACTGACCAGCAGGGAAGGCTACTACTACTCCAACCTGCACGACGTGTATTTCAAGGGAACTGTGGTGCTGACCGATCCGGCCTATACGATCCGCACCGATTCCCTGTTGTACAATACGCAATCGCAACTGACGCGCTTTATCGCACGTACCTATATCCGGGACAGCAGCGGACGGGTCATTGAAACGCGGGAGGGATTCTACAACCTCGCTACCGGTAAGGCGGAATTCGGCCAACGCCCGGTCATACGCGACGGAAAGACCACCATCACCGCGAACCGCGTCGCCATTGATGACAGCACCGGCATCTCCCAGGCGATCGGTAACGTCGTCATCGTGGATTCCGCACAGGGAACGACGATCCTGGCCGGTGAAGTATTTCGCGACAACAAGCGGGAACGATTCCTGGCTACCCGAAAGCCGCTGATGATCATCCGCCAGGAGGCCGATTCGATCTTCATCACAGCCGACACCTTGTTTTCCGCCCGATTGAGCGACCTGCGGGCAGGTGAAGACTCTCTGGTGAAAGATACCCTCCGGGGTACACGGGTCGTGACCCTCAAGCAGAAAGACAGCACAAACCGGTATCTGGAAGCCTATCGAAATGTGCGGATCTTCTCCGACTCGCTGCAGGCTGCCGGCGACAGCCTCTTCTACTCCTTCCGCGATTCCGTGTTCCGGCTCTACCAGCAGCCCGTGGTCTGGGCACAGCAAAGTCAGATCACCGGCGACACCTTGCTGCTACACACCAAAAACCGTAAGGCCGACCGGGTGCAGGCCTTCCCGAACAGTTTTCTCGTCAACCGACTGGAGGCCGGCATTTACAACCAAGTGCGTGCCCAGCGTATGGATGGTTACTTCACGAATGGAGATATTGACTCCGTAAGGGCATCCGGCGATGCCCGATGCATTTATTTCATACAGGACGAGGACAGCGCCTATACAGGGATCAATGAATCCGCCGCGGAGATCATGGATATCTACTTTTCGAGAAAAGAGCTGGAAAAAGTGGTCTTTCGCACCCGGGTAAAAGGCACCCTCTGGCCGGTACGCGAGAAAGACCCGGCCACCATGCGGCTGGAAGGTTTCCGCTGGTTGGATGACCGCCGTCCCAAAAGTCGCTTTGCCCTTTATTGAACGTGTTTCACATTTCATTGTAACATTGCGGCATGGTTTTTTCGTTCTGATGGTAAATCGCCCATCATGAAAAAGCCTCCCCTTTTTTTCTGGCTGCTGCTTACCGTCCTTGCCTTTGCACCGGAAACCTATGCCCAATCGTATAAAACCGGCCTCGGTGTCCGCCTGAGCAGTTCGAACGCCGTGCAGAACAACTCGATCTCCCTGAAACAGTTCCTGACGGACCAGTCCGCCCTTGAAGTGCTGTTCACTTTCGGTGACCCCCTGGCCATCGGAGCGGTTTATCAAAAACATACCCCCCTATCCGTACAGGGTATGCGCTGGTTCTATGGGGCCGGAGGATACCTGGCGTTCGTGAAAACATACAACCCTTCCACCGGGAAGCAGACCACCGACCCGAATGTAGGTGCGCAGGGAGTCGTAGGGCTGGATTACAAGTTTCCGGGCATCCCCCTGAACCTGTCGCTCGACTGGAAGCCCGAGCTGAATCTGGTTGACCAGATCCAATTCGAACCGGGGGCCGTGGGCCTTACAGCCCGGTTTACATTCGGAAATTGAACCGAACCGACCCTTTTTATGGCCAATGCGGGACTCAGGTCCTGCATTTTTTGTTTACTATTTATCTCCTTGATTGCTATAATATTTCAACTTTAATACCGGTTTTATCCGGTTTATGCGGTTTCCTGCGGAATTATCGACTATTTTTAAGCGCCAAGACTGACGAATGCTTAAGAAAGAGCGCCAGGCGTATATCCTGCATCAGGTAAACCTGCACAATAAGGTCCTTTCTGCCTCCCTTTGCCACGAACTGGAGGTATCGGAGGATACCATCCGCCGCGACTTGCAGGAACTGGCGGTGGAAGGCAAGATCCTGAAAGTTCACGGTGGTGCCCTCTCCCATTCGTACAGCCATGTCTCCTTCAAAGAGAACGGCGTTTACTCCCTTCACCAAAAACGTGCGATCGCCCGCAAGGCCATCGCCTTGATCGAGCCAGGCATGTTCGTGCTAACCGGAGGCGGGACGACCCTGACCGAAATGGCCCGGCTGCTGCCCCCACAGCTAAAAGCAACGTTCATCACCGGGAGCATCCCCGTCATGCTGGAGTACGTAAACCACCCGAACATTGAAGTGATCCTGATCGGTGACCGGGTGCATAAGAACGCCAAGATCACGGTCGGTTCGCAGGCTATCGGACGGATCCGTGAAATGAAAGCGGATATCTGTTTTCTGGGTGCCAATGCCATTGATCTTGAGCAGGGGATCACGGACAACAACTGGGAAGTGGTTGCCCTGAAAAAGGCGATGATCGGCTCAGCGAAGAGGTCCGTATGTCTCAGCATCGCCGAAAAGCTGAATACCGTGCAGCCCATCCGGGTCAGCGGACTGGACGCAATTGACCTGCTCATTACCGAAAAGGAGCCCGGGGACCCGTTGTTGCGTCCCTATGCCGCCTCCGGACTCAACCTCCTATAAAAATCGCCTGAATTTTTAAAATTTGCCTATATTTCAACCACTAAAACAACAGCTATGAGAAAAATGCTCCACGCATTCCTCGCGCTATCCCTTACCCTGTTGC
The DNA here is from genome assembly GCA_046052505.1 of Bacteroidota bacterium. Taxonomy (GTDB): domain Bacteria; phylum Bacteroidota; class Bacteroidia; order Chitinophagales; family Chitinophagaceae; genus JJ008. Next base: position 11,271 of record JBJOMF010000130.1, read on the forward strand.
TGCTCCCGCAGGCCCTGCTGGCCCAGGAACGCACCATCACGGGTACGATCGTGTCGGAGGAGAAATCGCCTCTGGCCGGGGTAACGGTCAAGGTAAAAGGTACCCGCAAGATCACTCAAACAGATGCCACCGGTAAGTTCAGCCTCAAAGTGGCGCCCGGGGAAGTGCTTCAGATCTCGTATGTCGGCTATCAGACAATGGATATAAAGCCGGAGGGCAACACGGTGAGTGTCAGCCTAAAGACAGCTGACAATACTATGGGTGAAGTCGTGGTCACAGCCATGGACATCAAGCGAAACCCCCGGGAACTGGGATATTCCGTACAACGGGTCTCTGGCACAGAAGTACAGGAGACGCAGCGTGAGAACTTTCTCAACAGCTTACAAGGCCGCGTGGCGGGCCTGACACTGGACCAAACTTCCGGTGTGGCCGGTGCCTCCTCCTCTGTCGTGCTTCGCGGATTCAACTCGCTCTCTCTGAGCAACCAGCCCCTCTACGTGGTAGACGGTGTCATCCTGGACAACCAGACGATCAACGAGACCTCTTCCGGCGGTCAGGGCATCGGACTGGCTTCCGACCGTCCCAACAGATTCAACGACTATCAGAACCGCATCGCTGACATCAACCCCAGTGATATCGAGACGATCACCGTACTCAAAGGCCCGGAGGCAACAGCCCTCTATGGGAGCCAGGCTAGTTCAGGGGCCATCGTCATAACCACCAAGCGGCCTACCACCACAAAAGTGGCCGTGCAGTACGATAACAGCTTCCGCCTCCAGAAAGTAACACGTTGGCCGGAGGTTTTGGACACGTACTCCACCGGCTTCAATGGAGTGGCCTCCAACCAGTTCAACTATTTCGGCCCGGCCTATGCGCCCGGGACCCAGCTCTTCGATAATAAAAATGAATTTTTCGAGACCGGATTCGCACAGACGCACAATCTTGGCTTGGATTTCGGATTCAAAAAATCCATGTTCCGATTCTCCGGAAGCTTCTTCGATCAAAAAGGGGTGGTTCCTAATAATACCTTCAAGCGGTACAACCTGCGCCTGACAAATACCACCAAGCTCTGGAACGACAAGATCGAGATCATGCCCTCGATCACGTATATCAAGTCGCAAAACAATAAGGTACTGCGCAGCGCCGGCGGTTACCTGCTCTCGCTGATGATATGGCCCAACACGGTTGACATCCGCAACTACGAGGATGTGAGCACCGGTGACAAGCTGGATGTTTTTTCCAACCTCTCCGCGAACGGTGAATTTGACAACCCGCTCTTTAATGTGAAGAAGAACCGGTCGTACGACGAAACCGACCGGAAAACCGCGACGCTGGGAATCAACCTGAACCCGTTCAAATGGCTGACCCTCTCCGGACGATTCGGTTATGATACGTATGACATGTTCGGATATATGTTCCTGCATCCCCAGTCGTACTACCTGACCGCCGGTACCGGGGGATCGCTGGACAACTACTGGAGAACCTTTGTGGGGTACAACCACACCATTACTGCCACCGTGAAGAAGAAAATCGGAAAAGACATGAACCTCCGCGTGATGGGTGGTACCATGTGGCAGGATTATGAGACCCGTATGTTTTCCGTTTACGGAACCAATATCGTAGATAACGTGAGCGGCACCGATGGCAAAATGTACAAGAACGGAGCAGTGGTCACCGACCGCGATCTGACCACCCTCATGGGCAACTATATGGACTCGTCCGTGACCCGGACCATAACCCGACTGCGCCTGCTGCGCAACGCCTTCGGCGAATACAACAAGAACATCCTCCGTCAGGTTGCCTACTTCGGTGAAGTTGCAGTCAGCTACAAGAACTTCCTGTTCCTGAACTACACGCACCGCTTCGAGGAGGCCTCCACCCTTCCGAGCCAGAACCGCCGCTACAACTATCCCGGCGGAAGCCTGAGCCTGATCATGAGCGATATGATCCCCTCCCTCAAGAAGAACGGCGTCATCAGCTACTGGAAACTGCGCACCTCACTGGCCGGTACCGCACGTCTGAATACCCCGTACTCTACCCAATCCGTATTCGTGAACAACTTCGCCAGTGGCGGCGGCTTCTCCTATGGCTTCTACAACAATTCACCCGACCTGGGCCCCGAGCGTCAAAGCACCTATGAACTGGGTACCGAGTTCCGTCTATTCAATAACCGACTGAATCTCGATATCACCTACTATAATACCCTGAACAAAGGACAGATCATCCAGAACTTCCGCCTGAGCTACGGAACGGGGTTTGTACTGAACACACAGAATGCAGCGAGCACTCGTAACCGCGGTATTGAGATCGCCGTTGACTACAACATCGTCAAAAAAACCGATTTCGGATGGAACATGCGGATGAACTTCAACAAGATGTACAATAAAGTGATCTCCATGCCGAAGAACGTGGCCGAATACTACATCTCCGACACCTGGCTGTACGGTAACGCACGGGGCGGTCTGGTGTTTGGCGGACCTACGACGTCGATCACTGCAACGGATTACCAGCGTAACAATGCAGGAGATATCCTCATCAGTCCCACCTCGGGCTTGCCGCTCACCACGGGAGGGGTTTTCGTCGTATCCGGTGACCGTAATCCGACGTTCACCCTTGGCTGGCTGAATTCCTTCCGATACAAGAACTGGAAACTCTCCTTCCTTTGGGACCTGAAAGTGGGTGGTGACATCTTTAACGGTACCAACCGTTTCCTGACTAACCTCGGGAAGAGCAAGCTGACCGAGGACAGGTATGAGCCCCGCGTGATCCAGGGCGTACTGAACGACGGTCTCCAAAACAGCTCAACCCCGACCCGGAACACCATCTCAATCATTCCTGCACGGAACAACGACTATTACACGACCATGCCGGAAGCTGCCTTCATTGAGAAGGATGTGAACTGGTTCCGCCTACGGGACATCACCCTGAGCTATACCTTCAACAAGAATTTCATCAAAGCGGTTAAATCCCTCTCGGCCTTCATCACAGGGAATGACCTGATCCTCCTCACGAACTACAGCGGTGCCGACCCTGCCGTAAACGGGAATACGGCCGGCTCGCTGGGTGTTGGTGCTGTGGGTTTCGATTACGGAACCCTGCCCTCCCCCCTTCAGGTCAACTTTGGTTTCAAAGCATCTTTTTAACCTTATAAAAAGAGAAATATGAAAAAGATATTCCAACCGCTTTTATATACGGCAGCGGCCACTGTTATTCTACTCGCCGCTTCCTGCTCCAAAAAAATAGATGAGGCCTATATCAACCCCAATGCCACCACCCGGGTACCCGTAGAGACACTGCTCCCGGGTATCATCGGGAACATGGTAGGCAGTTCCTCAGCCCAGGGATCCGCTTACGGAACGGCTAATGATGGCCTCTATACGGGCCGTTACGTACAGTTCTGGGCAACAAACATCACCGGCAACCAGTACGACCGCATGAGCGGGGCTACCGGCGGCAGCGATCTGCTAGGTTCTGTCTGGGCCATGCACTATTATGGCATGGGCCAAAACCTGGGCCGTATGATCGAATGGGCCGACGAGGAAGGCAAAAAGGATTTCGTGGGTGTCGGATACGCGATCCGTGCCTGGAGTTGGCTTACCCTTACCAACGTATACGGAGAGGCCATTCTCCGTCAAGCCTTCGATGCCAACCGGCTTGTCTTCGACTACGATAGCCAGGAAGATATATACAAGGAGGTCCGGAGACTCTGCCACCTGGCGATCAGCACCCTCAACAGCGCAACCAGCTCCTCCGCCCTGGCACAGGGAGATGCTTATTTCTATGGAGGCGACCTTAACAAGTGGAAAAAATTCGCCTATTCTGTACTGGCCCGCTCCTTCAACCACCTCACGAACAAAAGCATCTACAACCCGGATTCCGTTATTTTTTACTCCAATCTGGGTATCCAGAACCTGCCGGACATGGCCGCAGCCAAGTTCATCGGTTCGGGGCTCTCTGGGACTTATAATTTCTTCGGACAATTCCGGTCAAATGTAGGAGCACTTCGCCAAAGCCGCTTCATCGCTAATCTGATGACCGGACTAAATCCAATGTTTCCGGGAGTGGCGGATCCGAGAGCGCCGTATATCATTCGCGAAAATCCGAATGGTACATATCGGGGTGTTCGCCCCAACAAAGGCACGGACGGACTCGTCACCAACGACCAGCCGGCTAACTTTTGGGGAGGAGCCTTTTCTTCCGTTGCAGCGCCCGGTACCGATGCCACGTCTCGTTACATCTTCCGCGATGCAGCCCCCTTCCCGATCATATCCGCCTCGGAAGTACACTTCATGAAAGCGGAGGCTTACCTGCGTAAAGGCGACCAGACCAATGCCCGCCAATCTTATATCGATGGAATCAATGCCAGCTTTGATATGCTGACTGGCACCACGGCCTATCACAGTGCGGTACCGACCGCCCTTCAAATTACCGCACCGGCACGGGCCGCCTATCTGGCCAACCCGGTAGTCGTTCCTCCGGTCGGCAGTTTGACCCGCTCCCATATCATGCTTCAGAAATACATCGCAATGTACGGTTACGGTATCGTGGAGACCTGGGTAGACATGCGCCGCTACCACTATACGGATACCGATCCGGTGACCCTGCAACAGGTGTATGCCGACTTCACACCGCCGACCGGAATTGATCTCTGGCCCGACAACAACAATAAATGGGCGTATCGCGCGCGTCCCCGATACAATTCCGAGTTCCTTTACAATATAGCGGCGCTGGACCTTGTGGGCGGACGAGCACTGGATTACCACACCAAGGAACAATGGTTCTCTCAACCCTAATGTTTCACTCTAAAGCCAACTATATGCAGACACTAAAAAAATATACTGCCGGACTGCTCGGATTCCTCATCGTGGGGTCGGTCATCAGTTCGTGCACCAAATCATTCGACGAGAAGATCTCGTTACAGTATGATTTCAGCAACTCGGCGCTGGTTCAGGTGTTCCTTGCCGTGACAAATGCCAGCCGCAATTATGTATACGTAGACGCACAGCCCGTGAACGGCGCCTCTTTGGCAACTGGCAGCGTGTTCCCTTCTACCGGACCCGGATTCAATGTGTCTGGCGGCGTACGAAATTTCGTAGTTCGGGACACGATCACCGGTACCACACAGGTCGCACTGTCCTTTGCACAGAACTTTCAGGCCGGACAGCGTTATACCGTGTTCGTATACGATA
>JBJOMF010000131.1:0-20426 GCA_046052505.1 Bacteroidota bacterium
GGGTCATACTATCAAAGTATAACCCTTTTAAATTTATATCAGCACCCCTTACAGACGAAAAATGCAGCTATAATGCGATGATTGAGTTTATCACGATCAGAAAAATCAATGTTTGATATTAAAAATATAAATTTAGGATTTAATAAAAATCGTAATCAAATGATTCAAATACCATTTAGTCATATTGACTGGACGTCAATAGAAAAAGTAGAATATAAGGGTGATAAAGGATTTAGCTTTTGGCAAACTATTCAACATCCTGGGCTTCGAATTCGCTTGGTTGAATATTCAACTGATTATTTAGCAGACCATTGGTGTCAAAAAGGACATATAGTACATTGCTTAAGTGGAGAATTTATATCTGAACTTAGTACTGGTGAAAAAGTTACTCTGGTAAAAGATGACTCCTATGTGGTTACTGACGACGCAAGTTCACACCGTTCAGTTTCAATAAATGGCGCCAAGTTGCTTATTATTGATGGGGATTTCTTGAAATAAATACTATAGAAGTAGGGTTTTAACTTTCTAAAAAGTACACATCTCAAAAACAAAAAGATGCAACTACCCTAACTCACTGAAAGACAAAGAAAAAGCCATCATTTCTGATGGCTTGTCCAGTGTGGCTCCCCTTACCGACGAAAGATGCAACTATAATGCGATGATTGAATATGTGACTATTAGGAAATTAAATGGTTGAACTTCGTGTAAATTAACAGGTAGTTTAAATACCATCCTGTTTTTCTTCTTTCTTGATTGGAGCTTTATAAGGTCTTTTTATTATTTTCAAGTCCTTAAAATATCCAACTGTAGCAATATCAACATAAAGTCCAACTCCTCCCTTTTTAACTTTACCCAACATTTTATCAACGATAAAAGAGGAGTATTTCATATTGTTAATAAACATTTCGGCCGTTTCTCCATTTACCTCTATTCTCATTGTTATCCACTCTTTTAAAGCAACTGGTGCCGAACCCTCATACGAGCCAGGAGGATAATTTTTTCTTAGTGTTTCAAATTTTGCATCAGGATAAGAAAAATATTGCACAGCGTGGTTTCTAAACATTTGATTTGAGGCTCTTCCAACTTTAGGTCGCAAATAAATAGATTCAAATGCAGAATCGTTTGCAGCAATTCGATAATACAAGCCAATAAAACCGGCAGCTCCTGCAAAAGGGGATGGATCTTGAATTTGACTATACATCTTAATCTCTATGGTTCCATTTTCAAAATCATTTAATCCAACTAATTTTGCATAATGTTTTTCATCTACAGTCGCCTCTAATCTATTTGGGTCAAATGGTAAAGAGTTTAAATCTCTTTCAATTTTAAGGACAGGTTCACCTTGAAACCTAATGATTGATCCTGTCACGTTATGTAATTCAAAAACTTGTTTCCCTAAAGTCAATTTTGTTTGAGCAAAAACGGAGGAAACAAAAACGAGCTTAATGAATAAAAAACTGATAATCTGTATGTAATTTTTCATTTTATATTTTTTTTACAAATCTATTTCAAATGGTATACATTCGTAACTAATTTAGTAAATACAAGTAACCAAGAGGTAACCAAATTATGAGTAGCAAATTTATCGACAACCCATTAAATTGCCCCGTAACCCGCACAATAAGTATCATTGGAGGTAAATGGAAACCCATCATACTAAACTGTATTGGAGACAGGACAATTCGATTTGGGAAAATAAACCAAATCATACCATCTATTTCAAATAAAGTATTGTCTGGCGAATTGAAAGAATTAGAACAATATGGATTGATTCATAGAATTGAATTCACTGAAATGCCGCCAAGAGTAGAATATTCTTTAACTAACGCTGGCAAATCCTTACTTCCATTATTACACGAACTTGCTAATTGGGGTAGTACTCATACTGCTAAAAAGATCATTAAAGAATTTACTTGAATTTTAGAAAGATGCAACTATAATGCCTTGATTGATTTTGTGATTATTATATAACTGAAGGGTTAAACTTATTTCTTTTCAGCACTTAATTTTTTAGCAACACTATCATAATATTCCTGAGTTAAGGTCTCTGTCCAAATAGTTGGTTTTGTTCCATCATATAATGCTAAATAAGTTATTAGATTTTCTTTACTAGCTGTGTGCCAGTGCTCTGTATCTTTAGCACATCGTATTACATCCCCTTTTTTTATAATGATGGCATCCTTACCTCTTTCTTGATAATAACCTTCTCCTTCTACAACTATAAGCACTTGAGGTGTTGAATGCTTATGCCAATCAAGAGTGGAGTTTTTTCTAAAAGTTGCTTTAGTAATATTGAAATTCAATTCGGCATCACCTTGAAGTACACTGTTTAACCAGGCTTCACCTATGTAATGTGTATTGGGCGCCTTTGGCCCTTCTATTAAATAAGAACTTACGCTGTAATCTGCCTTTTGCGAAAAGGATATAAATGGGATCAAAAGAAATAATAGTAAGGTTGATTTTTTCATTTTAATGTTAATTTGAAATAAATATAACATAAAAAAGGGGAAAGATGCAGCTACACTAACTCACTGATAGACAAAGAAAAAGCCATCATTTCTGATGGCTTGTCTAGTGTGGCTCCCCCTGTTGGACTTGAACCAACGACCCTCTGATTAACAGTCAGATGCTCTAACCAACTGAGCTAAGGAGGAATGACCCCTGCCCGGAACCAATTGATTCAGGCGGGGTGCAAAAATAGGAAGTTTCTCCGTTCCGGAGAAGGCCCTACCGGCTTTTTTGCCCTATCGCAACAGCGGCCGGATCCGGTAACCATACCGGTAATCCCTGTACGGCAGGCGGTACCCCGGCAAGGGCAACTCGCCCCAACTGTTGATGGAACCCACCCCCATCTGAAAGCCATCCACCTGCACATGCACCGACCCGTCAGGATCCAGATCCCCGCTGTGCCGCTGCTGCTTGACCGGACCGGAATCGAGCTGCTCCGGACTGTACGGCAGAGCCGTCACATACAGCGGCCGGTCGGTATACTGCAACTCCAGCCCCGTGCCATCGGCCCGGGTGAGCCGGGCCCAGCGTACCTCCGTATGGCAACCACTCTCCTGCGGCCGCACATAGGGATGGTATTGCTCCTGTACCGATCCGGCATAGCGGCCCACAAATGCCGCCGCAGTGCGGTCGGCATAACTTTCCACCGGACCCCGGCCGTACCACTCCAACCGGTCCAACGACCGATCCAACACCAGGTGATTGCCCACCTTGAACAACATGGGATGCTGCCCGCGGCGCGCCGTGAATACATTCTCCACCTCCAAGACCCCGGACCCATCGATCCGGAATACCTGCAGCAAGCCCGCGTCGCCGCCCAACAAGTCCATCGACATGGTCACCGTGATCCGCCCGTCGGCACCAGGCCCCTCCCACCGCAGATCGGTAACGACACCCGCCTGAGTAACCTGCTTCCACACCGCCAGCCGCTGCTGCAAGCCAGCACCATAATCATTGTCATTGGGCGGTCGCCAGGTGTTGAACCGAAGCCCACCGGTGATCACCGGACGACCTCCGTATGATAGCGTCTCCAGCCCGCGGGCCGATGCCGAGAACACCACGCTGAAATCCGCTCCGGAAACGGTGATGCGCTTCCCGCCGGCCTCCCCCGCTTCCCGCACCTGCGGGATCGCAGCCGATACCACATAGGCCGGAGGCACCGATGCCGTCAGCGCAAATTCCTCGGCAGCCACCCGTGTTCCCGCCTCCAGCAAGCCCTCGGCCTCTCGCAGGCAAGCCTCCACCTGCAACCGGTATTCATACCCACCCTTCAGCACACCGTAATACAGCTTCTGCCGGGCTTCCCGCCCCGGCTCGATGGGACTCCCCGCCCAGTCACCCCTGCGAACCTCGGTACCGTTCTCCAGCAAGCGCCAGCGGTATACCAGGTTCTCGGTACTCTTGAACGCATACCCGTTGTAGACGGTTACCGAAAGGTCCTTGGCCGGCTGCCCGCGGAATTGGATGTACTGATACACCTTGCGCACTTCATGTGCATGCGGGTTCCAGCTGCGGTCGGGCGCCACGATGCCGTTGCACATGAAATTATTGTCGCTCGGCGTGCCCGGCGGTCCGTAATCGCCGCCATAACTCCACACCACGCGGCCCCGGATGGTATCGCGCATGCCCTGGTCCACAAAATCCCAGATGAACCCGCCCTGCAGGGCCGGATATTTTTCGATGACATCCCAGTACTCTTTCAAATTGCCCAGGCTGTTGCCCATCGCATGTGCATACTCGCACATGATCAACGGCCGCGAGGGATTGTTGCGGGCATACCGCACCAGCTCATCGGGCGGCGGATACATCGGGCAATAGATATCCGTATTCCAATCGAGCTCAGCCCGCTCGTACTGTACCGGACGCGAAGGCTCCAGCCCCTTGATCAGGTGATAGCCCTTGTAAAAATTATGCCCGTTGCCCGCTTCATTGCCCATGCTCCAGAAGATGATGCTGGGGTGGTTGCGGTCGCGCAGCACCATGCGCTCCATGCGCAGCAGGTGGGCCCGCTCCCAGGCGGGGTCGTTGCCGAGCGTGCGGTCCGCATCATAGCCCATCCCGTGGCTTTCGATATTGGCCTCATCGATCACATAGAGCCCGTAGCGGTCACACAGCTCATACCAGTAGGGCTCATCAGGATAGTGGCAGGTGCGGACGGCATTGATGTTGAGCTTTTTCATTTCCAGCACATCGCGCAGCATGCCCTCCTTCGAAACCACCTGGTGGGTAACAGGGTCCGTTTCGTGCCGGTTGGCGCCCTTGAGCAGGATGGCCACCCCATTGTGGAGGTAGCGGCCGTCGCGGATCTCATCGCTACGAAAGCCGATATGCCGTTCCACCGCTTCCAGCAAGGCGCCATCGGCCCCGTGCAGGCGCAACCGCAGGGTATATAAATGCGGCTGCTCCGCATTCCAGCTTTTCACACCGGGTACCCGTTTGTCGAATCGAACCTCCGTGCGGCCGCCGGGCCGCCAGAGGCCATGGAGCAGCTGCGTATCACGGTACACCGTTTGCCCGGAAGGATCCAGCAGCCAGGCTTCCAGGGCCGACTTGCCGGCAGGCTGCGAGCCCTCATTCCACACCTGAACATGCAGCCGCAGCCTTCCGTCGCGATACTGATTTTCCAACCCGGCCTGCGCAAAGAAATCATACAGATGCACGGAGGGCCTTGCATAGAGGTAACAATCGCGCGTGATGCCGCTGAGGCGCCAGAAATCCTGACACTCCAGGTAGCTGGCATCGGTCCACCGCCGCACCTCCAGCGCCACGGTATTCTCGCCCGGCTGCACCTGATCGGTAACATCGAATTCACTGGCCAACTTGCTGTCCTTGCCCAGTCCGATGTATCGGCCGTTGAGGTAAAGTCGGAACGCGCTTTTCACCGCGCCCAGATGCAGGATCACCCGCATGCCCTTCCAGTGGGGGGGCAGGGTGAAGGTCCGGCGGTAGGCGGCAGCGGGCTGGTCGATGGAATCGGGAATATCGGGCGGCGAGGGATTGCGGGGATTGAACTCGTACATGATGTTGGTGTAGATGGGAGTGCCGTAGCCGCGGAACTCCCAATTGGCCGGCACGGGGAACTCAGCCCAACGGCTCACCGAAAACCCCGGCTGGTAGAAATCCGCCGGCAGCTCCTGATAGCGGGGCACCCAGAGAAACTTCCACAAGCCATTGAGGGAGTAAAACCGGCCGGAGCGTTCCTTCTCCCCTGCCCGCGCCCGCTCGCCGTCCTCAAAGGGAAAATAATTCGCCCGCATGGGCAGGCGGTTCTCCTCCTGAATGGCCGGATTCTCGAAGATCGGATCGAGGTAGGGCTGGGCCTGTACAAGTTGCCAAAGCAATAAGCCCGACAGGGCCAGCAGGCGGGGAAGGGCAGTGAGGAACATGGTGATTTTTTGTTGTAATGGTCTTAGAAAGGTAGGCAATAATCGGTCTCGGGTGAGTGGCCTCAAAGGAATCCGGATCAGCCCCGTCGTACATTCCGTAAAAGAACATGTATGAAACGGACAAACAGCCTATGGATGATGCTGCTCCTGATGATCACGCTCACCGGATGCGGAAAAGACGGCGGTTCGGACGGACCAAGCGCAACACCAGCCAATAGTTACCTGCGCGGAACGGCCGATGGCATCCCCTTCAATGCAACCACCTTCTTCGTCACGTTCAGCAATTCGGGAGATGATGATATCACGATCCGGGGCGACTGGCCCGGCGGTTACCTGCGCATGCAGGTGGCACAAGATCCGGCCATCGTTGCCGGGGTGTACCCGTTCGAGTCCGGTAAACTGAGAAATGCGACCTATTTCGAAGTCACCTCCTGGAACGCCGGGTACATGTGCGGAGCCCTGCCCCCCTGCATCTACTACAACGGCGGAGGCGAGATCCGGATCGATGAGATCGGGCCATCTCGTATACGCGGGCGGTTTCAGTTTACGGGAGATAACGGCCTCGGGGCTACCCGCACCATTACAGACGGGGTTTTCGATATCCGCAGAACCTCCTATTGATGCTTCGTTCCGGCTTTACCCGATATCCGCTGACCCCGCTCAAGACGCAGCGTGACTGGTATCATTGCACCCTACCCTGCGCAAGGGTACCTTTCCTGTATTAAAATCATTTTTATGACCTCGATCCTTCGCATGGCCGCGCTAACCCTGTTTCTGGTGGCCGGCTGCGGACCCAGCACCCGCATCACCCATACCTGGAAGGCCGAACCCCTTCAACACAGGGCATTCAAAAAAGTGATCGTCCTGGGGCTGGTCCGCGACAAGGACCGCGACCTCCGGGAGAAAATGGAGCAACACCTGGCAGACAACCTTCGGGAATTGGGCTATGACGCCACCTGTTCCTGCAACGAGTACAATCCCAAGACCTTCGAGAACCTGAACGAAGAGGAGGCCCTGGCACAGCTGCGGAACTCCGGTGCCGATGCCGTGCTGACCGTGGTTTTGCTGGACAAGACCCGGGAACGCTACTATATCCCCGGGCGGGTGCAATACACCCCCTATCATTTTTATTACAACCGGTTCTGGGGCTATACCCGCGTCATGTACGGCCGCATCTATACAGAGGGCTACTACCTGGAGGATAGCAAGTACTTTTGGGAAACCAACCTGTACGACCTGAACACCAATAACCTGATCTACTCCGCCCAGAGCGAGTCCTTCAATCCGGGCTCCTCCGAAAGCCTCGGTCATGAATATGGTCAGCTGCTGGCCAGGGATATGGTGGCCAAGGGTGTATTGACAGACCGAAAAAAGGAACCGCTACTGAAGGGGATGTGACAGCCTGCGAAAACCGAAACATCATGAAACAGCACAAGGCCTTATTATGGACCGGCCGGATCAGCGGACTGGTCATGTCCGGATTTTTTCTGATCTGGCTCATCCGGGATGGATGGCCCCCTGTGATCGCAGACCCCGCACAGGGTGTGGCGTCCTTCCTGCCCTTTGGACTGCTGACTTTATTGGGAACACTGATCGCCTGGTTCCGCCCCCTGCCGGGATCGCGCCTGCTGTTTCTGGGTGCGCTGGCAATGGCCGTGTTTTTCATCAACATCAATGAGATCCAAACCGGCGCCCTGTTCGTGCTGCCTGCCTTGCTGATCGGGCTCTGCTTCTCCGGCGCTGCCAGCCGCGAGCTGATCTGAACGGATCAATAGCCGATGATGGGCTTGAGCTTGCCCCAGAGTTCGTTGTCGAAGCTGGAAACGGCCAGCTGCACATTTCCCGCAGATTCACCCATTCGTACCACCACCAGTTTTTGGGAGGGGACCACATAGATCTTCTGGTCGTTCTTTCCCAACGCAGCATACATGTCGGCCGGGGCATTGGGCACAACATACCCGGAGAATACCGCCTGCAGGGTGGGCAGCATGTGACTGGCCTTGCCATTCAGCCAGGTGAGATAGCCGTAAGAAAGGTTGAGTGGTTGTGACGTATTCACCTGTGCATCGAAGTAGACGGTATCCCGGAGAATGGGCGTTTGTTCCCATTTCCCGCGGTTCAGCATCAGCAATCCGAAACGCGCCATGCTGCGGGGGTTACTAAAATATACGTTGTTATAGCCGCTGCGCACCCAGAGGCCGTTCATCCCGATTCGGTTGCGGACTTTCTCCTGGAAGTAGGCATTATAGGTACGTCCGGTGGCATTCTCCACCACTTTATCGAGGAGGGTATACGGTGCATTGTGATAGGCCCAGCGGGTACCGGCATCCGCCTTATAGATCAAACAGGAGGGCAGGGTGCAGTCGTCATCGGGAACGGCATCATCGAGTCCGGTGGTCATGGTCAGTTGATGACGTACCGTGATCAGGTTTTCCTTGGCCAGGGGCAGGGAGGTCCAGCCCGGGTTCAGGTACAGGGAGCTGCGGTTGTCGAGCGCAAGCAGCCCCTCCTCACGCGCGATGCCCACCAGAAAGGCGGTCATGGTCTTTCCGGCGGAGGCCCAGTACCAGATGCTGTCGGCCGTGAAGGTCCCGAAATAGCGTTCCATCACGATGCGACCGTTCTTCAGCACCAGGAAGGCCTTGGTATTCTTGGATTGCAGGTAGGAGTAGAGATCGTTCAGCAGTGCGGTATTCCAATTGAGCGTGGCCGGATCGGTGGTCTGCCATTCGGTGCCCGTCAGCGGCGGAAAGTACGGTGGCTGTGTGGCGGGCGGAGGCGCCGGGTCGGGTGCGGGGCTGCTTTTCTGGCAGGAGAGCAGCAGCAGGGCGATACCGAGTGAAAGCAGGGAGGTTTTCATGATCCGTATACCTGATCCCTTTCAGACGGGTTCAGGGTTCAGAGGTTTAATCCGGAGAGCTGTTTTATTCAACGACCGGTTCAGCGGCAAAGTTCAGCCAGCAGGTCCGCATGCACTGGGAATTGCTGAAGCAACTGGTATCTGTCGGCCATCTCAAAATCCGCGAAATCAAAGCCCGGGGCCACTGTACAGCCAACGAATGCGTGATCGGTGCCGGGTGCCGGGCGGCTGGCGAACCAGTGCCCGGCGGGCACCACATATTGGAAGTGATGGCCTTGGGCGGGATCGCTCCCCAGCGTGATGGTCTGCAGATCGCCGTCTGCCTGCAGGATGAAGATTTCCAATGGCCCTCCGCAGTAGAAATGCCAGCACTCATCGCTTTGAATGCGGTGGAAGCCGGAGTAGTTGCCTTTCTCCAGCAGGAAGTAGATAGCCGTGCTGAAGATGCGGTCGCCACTGAACCGCGGAGGCAGGGCCGCGGCAGGGATCGATTCCAAACTGCGGTAGGTAGATGCGTACCAGCCTCCTTCCGGGTGGGGCTGCAATGCAAAGTGTTGTATCAGGTCGTGTGCGGTCATTGCCTGGATGTAAAGATACCGGATCGGGCGGGTCGGTCGCGGTAGAAGGCCTCCCCCTTAATGAGCCAGGAGAAGCCAAAGGCCAGCAGGGCCAGCGTTTCGAGGGTGAAGGTGGGTCGCAACGGACGCAGGTATCGGTAAAATGCTTCGGGCAGCAGGTTGGCAATGGCGATGCCCATGATACAGCAGAGTATGGTTCGGCCGCAACCCCGGTAGATCCGGTTGCGGATGCGCTTGGCCCCTGCAACCGGACCGGAACGGTCGGTGCGGGTGAACAGAAAAAGGGAGAAATAGGCCAGGATGCAGAACAGAACCGTCGCCGATGCATAGTGCAGGGTATTCGACAGGGGGTCGGTACCACCCAACATCCGCGAACAGCCGTTTGCCATACCCGCTCCGGGGTCGGTGGGGAACAGGGCGACCAGCATGGCTGAGAGCGCAGCGAGTCGGGCCGCCCGCTTGTCGCGGCGGTCATACCCGTTGTAGGAGAACAGGAACAGGGAGATGGCACAGAGCACCCCTACCAGCACGTCGCCCATCGGGGTATAATAGAAATGACTGATGGAGGGCGGGAAGGCACAGCCTCCCCGAAAAAAAGATCCGGCGAACAGGAAGAGCGGCAGCAACATGCCGAGCAGGCCTACTGCCTTTCGCAGGGTGAGATAAGAGATGACGAGGGAGCGGTCGGAACCAGAGGGACTGGCAGCCATGGCAGGGAGGTTGGGCCGTCAAAAATATCCCGCCACAGGATCTGCTCCTGGGTGAAAAGGCCAAAAAAAGGGAGTGAATCACTCACTCCCTTAGATCCCTGATACTTCATGACATCAGTTGGATATCATGACCTTCACATGTTGCAATACGCCGGTATTCCGTTGCAGTATGCTGAGAGTGTACATGCCCGTGGGCACGGGACCGACCGACAACCGGTTGGTGTTCATGATCACCCATTGATACAGGACTCGGCCGCTCATGTCGATGAGGCTGATCTGGTTTTCACCTTCCATATTCTGGAGCAGAAGGGTGAACCGGCCATCGGGCGAGGGGTTGGGAGCCACCCATACCTTGCCGGGTTTTTCGGGGCCGGGTACCGCACGGACCTCACTGTAGGTGGTGCGGTTGTCTTGATCGACCTGACGCAGGCGGTAATGCGATACGCCGGTCAGGGTGTTGATCTCGGTCCAGCTATAGGAGAGTAAGGCATCGCTGGAGCCGTTCGGGGCAGCGGAGGGAACGAAGGCAAGTGACTGCCAGTTGTTAGTACCTGCCGTACTGCGTTCGATGAAGAATCCGCGGTTCAGCTGCTCGCTGGCAGTTTCCCAGGACAGACGGACCTGCTCGTTCTTCCGGGTGGCGATAAAGGAGTGCCAGGTTACCGGAAGCGGGGTGCAGCTGTTGGGGACCAGGGCATAGATATCATTCGGCTGGTTGTTCGCCTCGTCTTTAAGCGCAATAACCCAAAGTGATTGGTCGGCATAGGGCTTCACGCTGTCGTACGGTGCATAACGGTACCAGGTGGAATAGTAGGGACTGGTGGTGGAAACGGTGACGGAATCGTGTTTCACGACGATGCTGTCATCGATAGGATTGTAGATCCCGTTGCCGTCATCGATGGCGATCTTGTAACGGACCAGCTTCGATGCGGGCGAAACGGATGTGATCCAAAAGCGGTATTGCCGGGGTACGGAACATTGTATCAGGCCGTTGACGCGCGGATCGTTGGCATAGAAGGTCATCCCCTTGACCACACAGTGTACGTTCTGGGCACTGGCCGACTGGCTCTCCCAGATATCGGCAGTAAAAGACAGCGGGGTCTGACAGGTACCGGGACTGGTAAGGTCCAGGCCTTTTATGGTGTAGCGATCCGAACCTGGCAGCAGGCCGTTCGGGTTTTCGGAGGGGATGAGATCGGACTGGAAGCCCGGAGCATTGGCATCGGGGGGATAGGTGGTCTGCATGATCAGACTCGACCCCTGGTGAAAGAAGCCGAAGGTGGCCACGGAGTTCACCAGTCCGCCATTCGCAAGTGTGGGCGGACCGTAGAGGCCATAATTGTGATCCGTATAGAGTGCCGTGGGCCAGATATGGGCCCAGACGTACTTCCCACCCGGGTTGTGGGTCATATCAAAGTAGAGGTCAATACCAATGATACAGGCGGTATTGTCTTGATTGGGATAGGCATGCGTGAGCACGACACCCGGATTGGCCAACTGACAGGGCTGGGCCGTTGCCGGTTTATAAAATCCTCCTGCAATGATCAAACCGGCGGCAAGTAGCAACGTTTTCATGACTGAGGATTTAAAGTGGCGGATCGCAGGGATCCAATACGTAACAGAGGACAGGTTGCCGGAAGCGGCTCGCACCCGTCTGGGTAAATAGGGTCCATCGGATCGGTTCTTTTCGTGAACCGGATACAAGATAATCTGGACCCAGACCGGGTGCTATGACCTTCAGGAACCTGATGGTTGATTTTCATCAGTAGATACACGTAGCTATGGTACGTATTTTCACTCCGGTCGCAAGGCATGCCATCACCCCGGTTTCCGGAGGGTTTGCCATGTGCTGCAGGAAAGGCACCCGTTCCATTCAGTGAAGTTTCGCTAATTTGTACGAAGTGAGCGCCTGGTGGATCATACCCGGGATCGTGACCGTCGGATCCCTGCTGGCCTGGCTGATCTGGGTCAACCGGCAAGACCTGAGGCGTTTCACCAAACAGCTCAACCGGAATTACCGCAAGCCCAAGGAACAGGAGAAGGATACCGATATCGAGGAAGGCATGCGGGCGGAGACGAAGCATTATTAACGAAGGACCCTGAAAACAGAAAACCCTTGTCGAACCGCCATGATCAAAACGCCCTTCCCGGGCCGGGATTCAACAACCGGCTGCGTCAGGTGATCATCCTGATTCTGCTGGCCCTTATGATCTACCTCGTGGTTCGCGAATTGCGCGCCTTCTTCCCCGGATTGCTGGGAGCGATCACACTGTACATCCTCAGCCGCGGCAGTTATTTTCAGCTGATCTATCACCGGAAATGGTCGCGCACCTGGACGGCACTCCTGTATCTGTTTGGCTACCTGCTCCTCTTCCTGCTGCTGGTGTACATCACGTTCAGCCTGATCGAGAACCGCATCGAACCGTTCCTCAAGAACCCGGCGCAGCTGCTCTCCCAGGCTCAGGAGGCGTTGCGGGACATGCAGGCCCGCTCGGGCCTGACGGTATTCTCCGACGAGAGCCTGATGAACCTGCAGCAGCGGCTCAGCAACTTCATTCCCTCCCTGCTGAACGACACGGGTCAGCTCTTGGCCAATCTGGCCATCATGCTGTTCATGCTCTACTATATGCTGGTGCATGGCAAAGAGATGGAGCAGTACATGGACCGCATCATTCCCCTGCGGCAGGGCAATATCGACGTATTGGCCGCCGAGACGAAGCGGCTCGTACGAGCCAGTGCCCTCGGCATACCGATCATCTCCCTCATTCAAGGGATCACGGCCACGATCGGCTATGTCATTTTCCACCTCGACAACTATGTGATCTGGGGCTTCCTCACGGGGGTATTCGCCTTTTTTCCCGTGGTCGGAACGATGATCGTGTGGGTACCGCTGGTCCTGTTCCTATATGCCGCGGGCGATACCTGGAATGCCACGGGCCTGCTCTTTTACAGCCTGATCGTGACCGGTAACATCGACTACCTGTCGCGCATCACCCTGCTGAAGCGAATGGGCAATGTGCATCCGGTGGTGACCGTGCTCGGCGTGATCGTGGGGCTGGGGCTGTTCGGTTTCATCGGACTGATCTTCGGTCCGTTGCTGGTGAATTACATCATCCTGCTGTTCCGCATCTACATGCAGGAGTTCACCGAAATCCCCGGTAACGCCCCCCAAAAATGAACCATCCCCTCCGGCTCCTCCTGCTTGCCCTGTTGTCCCTGCTCGTTCTCCGGTGTGGCACCCTGCGTTCCGAACGATCGAAGCTGCGCTCCCTCGAGGTCAGGTCCCGTACGGAATGGAAGGCCGCAGCGCCGAAACCCTATCGAACTCATGTGCCTGTCCGCCTCACCGTGCATCATGAAGGCACCCGACTGGCAGCTGGCACCGATCCGGCCCGAAAGATCCTGGCCATTCAGCGCTGGGGCATGGGGCCCGACCGGAACTGGGCGGACGTGCCCTACCATTATTTCATCGCACCCGACGGCACCATCTACCAGGGCCGTGATGTGAACACAGTCGGGGAAACCAATACGGAGTACGATCCTGCGGGACACCTGCTGATCGTATGCCTCGGCAATCTCAATGAGGATCCCGTACCTCCGGAACAGCTGGCCGCATTGATCCGATTGGTGGCCTGGTGCAGCCGGACCTATCGCATCCCGCTTTCCACGCTGGCGACCCACCGGGACCATTCGAAGCAAACGACCTGCCCGGGCAAGAACCTGTATGCCTATTTCCAGAATGGCCATGTGCAAAAAGCCGCGGCCAAGCTCCTTCGTTGAAGAGCCCGCCTTTTCGACCGCCACCCTATCTTTATATGTATCAATCGTAACGCATGACCCGTAAACTTGGATTCACCGTACTGGTATCTGTCGCCGCCATGGTGATCGGACTGTTCATGATCATCCGCTCCTGCCTGTCTAAGTTCGACGAGCGTGCCGCCGTTGGTGGCGGCGGAGGTTCGGAATCGGCCTCGCAGTTCCTGGTATTCGAAAAGGACGGCAAGGGCGTAGTATTCTCTCTGGTGAAATTCGAAAAGACCATCTCGTACAGCCGCAGCGGGGGGATGACGCGCCGCCAGGTGCGCACCTCATACTACGCGCAGACCAATGACCTCCAGAGCGGGGAGCGTACCGGTTCGGAAAAGATCGGTGGTGCCAAAGCCATCAAGTTTTATCCCGTGGAACTGATGGGCGCTGTCGGTGACAATGCCTGGCTCTTCGTTGGCGAACTGCTGGCCTATGATCCCTTCACCTTAAAAAAACGGGCCGATATCGAAACGCTGGAACAACGGTATCCGGAGCTGAAAGGGCGATTCCCGCAGGAGCGACGGTTCTTTGAGTTCGACCCGGCCGCCGGACGGATCCGTATCACGATGAACGACGGCAGCCGCTATGCCCTGGATGGCAGTACCCTGGCGCTCACACCACTCGGGGAATCGGACGGGACCGATCCGGGAGAAGATCCCCGCGAAGCGCTGGAGCGACGCATCCGCGCGGTACGGGATACCCGCAAGGCTGCATATGACCGGCTTAGGGAAAACAACCGTGCCTTCCGCGAAAAATTACTGAGCAGAGAGGCATACAGTGACAGTTCGGAACAGATTCGGAAGATCACGGATGTCCTGAACAAAGAGCTGGACAGTCTCGAGACGATACAGCGCGGCCTTCGGGATGAGGAGAGTGCCCGGGAAGATGCGGAACGTTCAAGGGAAATGATGATGGAAAAAGGGTTCAATTACGGGGGACGCATTGCCTGTGACAGCAGCGGTGGCCGCTGGTACGGACTTTACACGGCCGAGGCGGTCCGGAAGGTCTCGGAACGGTTCCGTTTTGAGATCGCAGCTCAGAACGATGCGGCGGCACGCACCCGGCTTTATACCGCGACACTATCGCCCGACGGCCGCTACTGGAACGTGGGATACGAAAAAACAGCGCTGGGAGAGCAGGTCTTCCTGCAAGGAGCGTTCCTGGTAGACCTCGAGAAAGGGGCACCCCTGCGCCTGAGCGCACCCGATGGGTATCTGGTGGTACACCGCGATAAGATCGGGAAAGAGGGCCGACTGCAACTCACCCGCATCGATCGAACGGGAAAAACGCTGTGGTCTTTGCCAACCGGACTGACCGCCTTCAGCAGCTGGAAACGCCGGAACGACCGGCTGGTGCTGATGGGCAAGGACAATGAGAACATCTCCTCCGGTGAGGACAATCTGCTCCTTTCCATCGATTGCACCAACGGCAAGGCCGCTGTGTATGATTACGTGAAAAATGCGGTACGCAGCGGAAACTGATGCGTGCGCAGGAAGTGTCCCGCTCCTATTTTACCGTTTGCGGCGCCGGAATCGTGCAGCAACACGATCGGCCCCGGCCTCCAGCACCTGCTCCACGGTCGATCCGGTAAGACGGCCGAGATAGCTACTGCCCAACTTCACCATGCCGCGCAGCCATCCTTCATCTTTGTCGCGGGAACCGGCCCAGGCGGCCAGCCGATCGCGGATCAGGTTCTCGGGTCGGATCCCCTCCTTCACCTCCTTCCATTGCTGGCGTAGGGCCTTCTCCTGTTCGAGCTGACGGACCCGCAGGCGCAGTTTCTCGCGCTCGAGGTCTGTTGAATTATGAAACTTTTTCATGGTCCATTTCCTCCCCTTCCTCCCGGTCGAACAACGCAGCGATCAACGCATTCATCACCGGCACACGGATCAGCCGGTCACGCCCGGCCCAGATCAGGATGCCTGAGAGCAATACAAGTCCGGCCACGATCGCAAAGCCGATCCAGAGCTGACCCAACCACGCACCCAAAACAAGGGCCAGTGCCACAGCCAGCAGAACCAGGAACAAAAAGAACACCAGGGCGGACAGAAGCAACGCGATCATGATAGCCGCAAGCCTGGAGGCTTTTTCGGCTGCCGAAAGCTTTACCTGTGCCACCCGGGTGTTGAGATACGCCCTGAGCTGATCGAACAGGGATCCCGCTTTTTGAAATGCGTCCGACATGGGTCGTTCTTTTAGCGGAGATACCCCTCAGACCACCTCGTCCATCTCGCCATTCACACGGACCTCTTCGTGTTTCTTCGCGAACGTACGCTTGAATTTCTCGGAGAGTTTCCGTCCCTGATCGGCGATCTTGTGGCGGGTGTTCACGCCCTTGTCCGGAGCGAACAGAACACCCAGGATGCCACCGATGGCAGCACCGGCACCCAGGGCGATCAGGATCTTGGTCGTGTTTTTCATAATAGGTGTTTTAAACGATCGGAGGTATGACTCCTTTCAAATGTACTTTTCACCTTAGTGTAAGCCTATGAGTATGTTCATCAGCCTATGTGACCTAGGTCAAGAAAAAAAGAGGACAGGGGCTTGTTGAAGTTGATGCGAAGAAGCACATGCTTACCGAATGAACCAGTCGGTTTCGGTGAGTTCCCTTCGGGTGGCGGGGCGCTGCCGGCCTCCGGTGAGTTGTTCCACCAACAGACTGACATACTCGCGGAGCTCGTTGACCGATACCCGTCCGTCGCCATTGCGGTCGGCCGCCTTTTCCTGCAAGCCTTTTCGGATACTGTATGTGAAAACCCCGTTCTGCCATTTCGCATCCTCAAAGGCGAATTCCAGACCACCGGCCGCGCTGATGACGATGGCGCCGCTCCGGTTGCCGGTATGGCTGAAGAGTTCCCGCATCAGTTCGAAGCTGGCCTGCGACCCCGTAGCATTCCCCACCACCACGACGATGCCGCCACGTTTGCCGCTATAGGCACTGACGGCGGTGCTGGCGCCGGTCAGCGCGGTATCCAGCGCTTCTCGGTCGAGTTCACCGCTGTGGCAGGCGTCGATCCACAGCAGGCGTTTCCGCGCAGGGATGCCCGCCAGCAGGCCTTCCATTTCCTCGAACAGGATCCCCTTCCGGTCTGGCACATCGAAGTCCATGTCATGCGGGGCGAAATAGAATCTTCCGGCGCTGTCCACCAGACCGTGGCCGTTGAAACTGATGATGACCTGGTCTTCCGGAGCCGTGTGCATGAGTCGTTCGCGGAGTGCGAGCACCGCCGAACGGGTGACCGATCCGTTGAGCAGGGTATCAGTCGATCCGTTCGGATGCAGTTGTGCGAACAGGGCCGCCAGGTCGCGTACATCCTTGTCTGCATACCGCAGGTTCATCGTCGTGTCACGGTATTGACTCACCCCAATACCGACGAACCAGGTACGGGGTGCGGGTGCATCGAATGAAGCCTGTATGGCGATGAGCTCCGGTACGGAGCGCAGCCCACCGCGGGTTTCAGCCACGAGCTCGATCGTGTTGACGCCGTTGACCAGTGGGATCCGTAACAGACTATCGCCCGTGCCAGTGCATGGCCAGTCCAATCCGTCGGGTCCGAAGAGGGGCACTCCGTTGCCGGAAACCTGCAGCGTCCGAAGGGTATCTCCGGGTCGGACCCGCACACGAACGGACACGGCCCATTGTGATCCAGCGACCTGGTCGGGGATCTTTTCCCGGTTCAGGATCTCAAGCACAGGACCACCCATGAGCATTTCGTGAAGCCCTTGTGCCGGTTCATACCGGAAACGCCTTGCCACCGCCCGTTCCAGCGACTGATTCCAGGAGCGGTTGACGGATCCGGAGCGGAGCAGTACGGAATCGGGACGGTTGAAATACCGGTCGAGATCACCGGGCAGCGATCCCTTTTCCCGGTATACATAGGCCAGGTTGTTGATCGCCTGCTTCTCACCGCGGTACTGATATCCGTTCAGGATCTCCACGGGTCGGAAGGGCACGAAGGAAATAAACTGTAAATGATCGTTCCGGCCGGTCAGGACATGCTGCTCGTATTCCGATGACCAGGAGAACCCGTCTTGCAGGTGCCGCACACAGAACCCCGAACTGAATGGGCTGCGCTGCCAAAGGACCTGTCGGCTGCTGATCCGCTGCAGCGCGATCCGGTCATAGGCATCGACGGCCATCAGATCCTTGTCGAGATCGGTCTCGAATGAACCGAACGAGGGCCGAAGGATCACCGGGTCCGCTCTCACCACGGGAGCAGCCGGGTCGACCTGATAGATGATCCGCCCAATGTCGCCGCCGCGATCGAGCAGGAACCAGCAGATGTCGCGCGACCGGTCGAAACAAGTATGATCGATGCTTTCCTTGCCAGCCAGCGTACGCGAAAATCGTTTCTGTCCCTTACGCCAGTCCCATACATCAAGTGTCATCGATGTGGCGGAGGGACTGCAGAACACGAGGTAGGTTCCGGAGGGGGAAACGCGTACGGGTTCATTCAGGTAGGGATTGTATCGCAGCGGCTGGCGGAATACGGTACGCCCAGCCGTATCAACGATCTGTACCCGGTATTGGTCCTGCTCTTTTATGCGGTCGTATCCGACGATCATGAAATGTATCGGGCCGATCCGTTTGACCTGTGTGACCATATACGGGATATCGGTCCGTTCATTCTTTCGGATATCGAGCAGCGGCCGGAACAGCGCCGCCGGCAGGCTGTCGGGCTGATCACCCGGATCGGGAAAGTTCGTTTGCTGCAGGGAGAGGCGGTAGCGGGTCCGAGTCAGCTGTTCCAGCATAAGTCGGCCTACTACGAGGCGTCCGTTGTAGCGAAGGGCCAGGGTGGTATCGGCAGGATCGAGCAACAGGGGCTTCCCCTGTCCGATGAGGAAAGCGGGGCTGGTCCGGTTGCTGGAATGAATAACGAGGGTATCCGCACGCTGACCGATGAGGTGATAGTTACCTGCCTTGTCCCATACCTTGAACAGCGCATCGTACCGCTCCTGGGCGGAGGGTCTTCTGAAATAGCTCTCGGTCCGTTGCCGGCGGAGCCCGTAAAACAGTAAGCTGCCGCTCACGCCGAATACGGAAAGGCGCTCACTGGCAGCGGCCAGCAGTTGGGTACTGTCGCGGTTGAAGCAAAGGAATAGGGTGGCGGTGAAGGGCACCGGAAAGGAGACCGTATCGAAGGAAGGAAGGCGAACCTGCAGTAAGCGGCTGAAGCCGTAGTTGACAAGAAATGAGGATGAAGCCGGATGGGGCCATATTCGCTTAACCTGTGAGGAGGGGCTGGGCTGCATGGCCCACCGGTCTGCCGGCTCGGGCGATTGTTCCGGAAGGCGGAGCCATCGCTGTTCTCCGGTGGCGGCCGTATAAAAAAACAGGCGTCCCGTACCCTCATTCCCGATGTACTTTGGAGCGATATGTGGGACCGCCACCAGTACGCCTTGCAAGGAGCGGATGCTGTGCACGGCCGTATCGAACGCATGGATGCGCTGCCGCAGATTCAAGGCGGTATCGATACGAACGAGGTCTCCGTCGAAGGTGCCGGCCCACATCGCCGTGTCGGATGCATCGATATCGGTGACTACGAAAGGTAGCGGTTGAGACCGGAGGATACGACGTTCCACAAGATCATAGATCAGGGCCCTGCCCTTCCGTGTATCATCATAGATGGTCCGATCACCGGCGATACGTTTCATGAATTGTACGGTGCCCCGTGCATCGATGGGATAGGTCTTGGTGAAGAGAAGCAATCGGGACGGATCGCCAGGCAGCGGCACGAAGGCCACGATGAATTCCGGAAAGGTCAGGGTCCGGAATACCGTATCGGTCCGGCCCGTGATGAAATCATACTCGAGCAGCTGTTCCCCGTTCGACAAGATGAAGCGATGGCTGCCGGAGAGGTAGAACCGCCCCATGCCGGGTATGGCCAGCATACCGATATCGAGCTGAACGGTCCCCAGCTGGATCTTTGAAACCTGATCTACCAGGGTGTAGGTGTTCGTACCGCTCTTCAACAGCAGGGTCCGGCCTCCGGGATCGCTGACGGCATCCTCGATCTGCTCAAGAGCGACCTGCTGGATGAGGCGCGGGCGGTCTTGCGCAGTCAGGGTGACCGGAAAAAGCAACCAGAACAGAACGGCGAGATACCGGGGGCGTTTCGGCATGATGCAAATTGCGGATTATTGGGGAAGGGAACCACAGCCGACAAAAAAGGGCCTCCGCAGGGAGGCCCATAAACAGGTATAGCGGCTGTCGATCAGCTCAGGTGCTTGGCCATGTACTTGGCGATGTCGAACATGGACACCTGACCTTTGTTGCCGAATACGCCCTTCAGGGTCGCATCGGTGTTGATCATGCGGCGGTTCTTGTTGTCCTGGAGCTTGTTCTTCTTGATGTAGTCCCAGATCTTCTTGACAGCTTCGGTGCGGGCCAGCGCCTTGCTACCCACTACAGCAGCCAGAGCGGCGCTGGGGGTCAGCGGCTTCATGAAAGCGGCATTGGGTTTACGGGCCGATTTTTTCTTAGCGGCTTTTTTCGGAGCGGCTTTCTTAGCAGGCTTCTTGGCTGCTTTTTTGGCTGCGGGTTTCTTGGCAGCCTTCTTTGCTTTTTTCGTTG
>JBJOMF010000132.1:0-12976 GCA_046052505.1 Bacteroidota bacterium
TATCCTTTTTGGGGAAGGACCATCTGATCAGGGGGATGGCGGACGCCATCGAATCAAAGCCGGCAGTGGCTATTTTTTCAGCCGGCGGAAGCACGTCGCTGGAGTGGGCCCCCCGGTTCGCGGAAGCCGGGATCCCCGTGATCGATAATTCGTCTGCCTGGCGGATGGACCCGACAAAAAAATTGGTGGTGCCGGAGATCAACGCCGATGTGCTGACCCCGGACGATCTCATCATCGCCAATCCCAATTGCTCTACGATCCAACTGGTCGTTGCCATGAATCTCTTACACAAGCGGTATGGCATCAGGCGTATCGTGGTCAGCACGTATCAAAGTGTTACAGGCACCGGGGTGAAGGCGGTAGACCAGCTGCGGGGCGAACGTCGCCGCAGCGTGACCGGGGAACCGGTCGATCATCCGATGGCCTATACATATCCGATCGACCTCAATGTGATCCCGCAGATCGATGTATTCCTCGATAATGGGTATACGAAGGAGGAGATGAAGATGGTGAAGGAAACCTGCAAGATCCTGCGGGATGATTCGATCCGGGTCACGGCCACCACGGTTCGGATCCCGGTCATCGGCGGACACAGCGAGAGCGTGAATGTGGAGTTCGCGGCCGAATTCGAGCTGGACGAGGTGCGCAGTCTGTTATCGCAGTCGCCCGGCGTGCGGGTCATGGATGACCCGGCCACACAGCGATATCCGATGCCGGTGGATGCACACGGCCGGGACGAGGTGTTCGTCGGTCGTATCCGGCGGGATGAATCACAGCCCAAGACGCTGAACTGCTGGGTCGTATCGGATAATTTGCGCAAGGGCGCGGCCACCAATGCGGTGCAGATCGCGGAATACCTGTTGCAGAAAGGGTATCTGTAACCGGATCAGCCTTTGCCGGCCATCTCCAGGAATTCCGCCTCCGAGAGGATGCGGATGGTCTGGATCTTCTTCGCTTTTTCCAATTTGCTGCCGGCATCCTCGCCCACGACCAGGTAATTGAGTTTGGCGCTTACCCCACCCACGATCTGGCCCCCCGCTGCTTCCACCAGCGCTTCGGCCTCACTGCGTTTGAGGGTGGTCAGCGTACCGGTGAACAGAAAACTCTGGCCGCTCAGCATCCCCCCGCGGGCGGGTTGCTTCTTCTCATTTCGCAGTACTACGCCCCGTTCCTCCAGTTCCCGGAGCATACGGATATTGTGTTTGTTGCTGAAGAAGCTGTGGATGCTTTCCGCTACGCGTGGTCCGATGTCTTCTAATTCCTGTAGTTGTTCCACGGACCTGCCGGCCAGGTCCAGCAGGTGGGTTACGGCCTGTGCCAGTGTTTTGGCGGTGGTTTCGCCCACAAAACGGATCCCCAGGGCATAGATCAGGCGGTGCAGGGGTTGGGTCTTCGATCGTTCGATGGCCTGACTCAGATTCTCGACGGACCGGGGACCGAAGCCTTCCCACTCCTGAATGCGACCGAAGTCAAGCTGGTAGATGCCCGGAATATCGGGGAGCATGCCGCGTTCGTAGAACTTTCGTACGTTGGCATCACCCAGCCCGCGAATGTCCATCGCATCTTTGCTGGCAAAGTGGATGATCCGTTCCACCACCTGAGCGGGACAGTCGAGCTGCGTGCAGCGCCAGACCGCCTCTTCCGCTTCCTTCGAGAGCTGGCCATTGCAGACCGGGCAGCAACGGGGGAACACGATTTTCCGTTCCGTTCCCGTCCGGGTCTCCGGTAGGGCTTTGACGATCTGAGGGATCACATCCCCGGCCCGTTCGATGAGCACCTGATCCCCGATGCGCAGGTCTTTTTCACGAATGTATTCCTCATTGTGCACCGATATGCTGCTAACGGTGACACCGCCGATGGCCACCGGTTCCAGTTTCGCCACCGGGGTCACGGCTCCGGTACGTCCGACCTGGAATTCTACCCCGATGAGCGTGCTCGTGGCCTGTCGCGCGCGGAACTTGTAGGCGATCGCCCAGCGGGGGTGGTGTGAGGTCATGCCCATTTTTTCCTGCAGGGCGAGATCGTCCACCTTGATGACCATACCATCGATCTCATAGGGCAGGTCATCGCGGCCGGCCTCGAAGGAGGCACAATAGCCGATCACGGCATCGATGCCCACAAAGACCTGCTTCTCTTTTTCAGGGCTCCGGAATCCGAGTTCCCACAACAAGGCAAGGGAGCCACTGTGCGTTTGCAGTGCGCGCGGAGCGGGGTGTCCTTTCCGAAGGGTGAAATAGCTCACATGGTATACGAACGCCTCGAGGTTGCGTCGGGCCACTTCCTTGGGGTCTTTCAGCCGCAACGTTCCTGTGGCGGCATTGCGCGGGTTGGCCAGAGGCGGCAGGCCTTCTTCCATCAGACCTTCGTTATAGGCCTTGAAATTCGGTTTGTTCATCAGCACTTCCCCTCGGATCTCCACCTGCTCGATGCCCAGTTCAGAAAAGCGGGCGGACAGGGGGATGCTTCGGATCTGTCGGACGTTGCGGGTGATCTCGTCGCCCGCCTCGCCATCGCCCCGGGTGGCCCCCCGTACGAGCAGGTCATTCTCGTAGATCAGGGAGATGCCTCCGCCGTCGAACTTGGGTTCCACGCAGTACTCGATCGCATCCTTTCCTGTCAGCTCACGGGCTTTACGGTCGAAGTCGCGCAGGTCCTCCGCATTGTAGGAGTTGTCCAGTGAGAGCATGGGCACCAAGTGCTGTACGGTGGGGAAATGTGCCGTCAGTCCCGGTGCAACGCGTTGGGTCGGGGAGTCCGGTGTCACCCGGTCCGGATGGGCCATCTCCAGGGCTTCGAGCCTTTTGTACAAACGGTCATATTCCGCGTCAGCGATCAGCGGGTCGTTCATTATATAATATCGGTACTCATGGAACCGGAGCACATCCCGAAGTCCGGCCAGATCTGTGGCCGTGATCCGGTCCGCCTCCCCGCTTTTCAATAGTTCGCGTGTGCGGGCCTGCAGGTGTCGGGTTTGGAGTTGGTCGTACATGGTGCCTTGAAGGTGACAAAGGTACACGGTGCGGTACCGCCCCGGAAAAATCTAATGTGTCACAAGTACATATTTTTTATCTTCGATATCAGATTCCGGTGCGATGGTGCCGGACGTGAAAATCGATTGCCATGAAGAAGATCCTGTTCGGTCTGACCCTGTTTCTTACCTTGTCGGGCACTGCAGTTGCGCAACTCCTGAGCTGGGCTCCTGCCTTTACCAAGGACAACGATAATATCACGATCATCATGGATGCATCCAGGGGTGACCTGGGGCTTTTCAATTATTCGAATGTCACGGATATCTATGTCCATACGGGAGTGATCACCAACCTGAGTACCGGTCCCACCGACTGGCGGTACTCCAAATTCGCCTGGGGTACCACGAATCCCGCTGCACAGGCCACGTCCCTGGGAGGGAACCGCTGGCAGTACACGATCAGCAACATACGGTCATTTTATGGGGTTCCGTCCGGGGAGACCATCCAGCGGGTCGCCATTCTTTTCCGCAACGGTGCCGGTACGGCCGTACAGCGTAATGCGGATGCCAGCGACATGTATATCCCCGTATATGACAATACCCTGGGGGTACGCTTCACCACCCCCTTTTACCAGCCCACCCTTCGGCCCATACCCGAGCCGATCCTGCGTCAATCGGGGCAGACCTTGTCGGTGACGGCCGGTGCGTCCGCATCTTGTGCCATGCGAATTTGGCTCAACGGCACCGAGATCCAGAGTGCCACCAATGTCACGTCTCTGACGGCCACGGCCACCATCACGTCTGGTACGCAGGTTTTTATCGCGGAAGGCAACGATGGCACCCATATCCGTCGCGATACGTTCAGCTTCCAGGCTGCGGCCAGCCTGCCGGCGGGTGTTCGTGACGGGATCAACTATGAGGCCGGGAATACGTCCGTGGTGCTGGTGCTTCGTGCCCCATTCAAGGCCCGTGTCTGTGCGATCGGTGAGTTTCCGGGTAGCAGTTGGCGGGAACAAGCTGCCTTTCAGATGACACCGACGCCCGACGGGAATTACTGGTGGCTGCGCATCACCGGTCTAACGCCCGGCACGGAATACGCGTTCCAGTACCTGGTCGATGGGGGGTTGAAGACCGGCGACCCCTATGCGGAAAAGATCCTGGACCCGAACCATGACGGCGCTATCACGCCGGCCACCTTCCCCAACCTGAAATCCTATCCGACGGGACAGACCACCGGGATCGTCAGCGTACTTCAGCCGGGAGCTCCGGCCTACAACTGGGCCGTACCGAACTTTAACCGGCCCGACAAACGTAATCTGGTCATTTATGAATTGCTGCTGCGTGATTTTATGGCGGCGCACGACTGGAAGACCCTTCGGGACACCCTCCGCTACCTGAAGAATCTGGGAGTAAACGCCATTCAGGTCATGCCGTTCAATGAGTTCGATGCTAATGAGAGTTGGGGGTACAATCCCAGTTATTTCATGGCCCCCGATAAGTACTATGGCCCTGCCAACACCCTACGGGAATTCATCGACTCCTGTCACCGCAACGGCATGGCCGTGATCATGGATGCGGTGCTCAATCACACCACCGGGAACAATCCGCTGGCGGCCCTTTATTGGAACAGTACCTCCAACCAGCCTGCCCCCCACAATCCCTGGCTGAACGTCACCGCCACACATCCGTACAACGTATTCAATGATTTCAACCACGAAAGTCTAGCGACCCGTGCCTTTACCGGGCGGTTCATTGAGCACTGGCTGCAGCAGTACAAGCTCGACGGCTTTCGCTGGGATCTTTCCAAGGGATTCACCCAAAATGCCCAATGCGGCGGTAGCACCACCAATGAAGGCTGCCTGTCCGACTACCATGCGGATCGCGTGGCCATCTGGAAGCGCTATTACGATACGATGCAGCTTAAGGCTCCTGGCTCGTACTGCATTCTGGAGCATTTTGCCGCCAACAGTGAAGAGAGCGAGCTTTCCGATTACGGGATGCTGATCTGGGGCAATCACAATCCCCAGTTCAAGCAGGCGGCCATGGGCTTTGGAGTGCCCGACCCGTCCGGTAATACCTGGAATTTCGAAGGGTACCTCCACTCGGTGCGGGGCTGGTCCAAGCCGCATCTGGTATCCTACATGGAGAGTCATGATGAGGAACGCCTGATGTACTACAACCTGCAATTCGGCAATTCATCCGGCAGCTACAGTGTACGGAATCTCGTCACGGGTCTCAAGCGGATCGAACTGAGCGGGGCCTTCCTACTGGCGGCACCCGGTCCCAAGATGATCTGGCAGTTCGGCGAGTTGGGCTACGATCAGTCGATCAACCGCTGCACCGATGGCACCGTCAATCCCAACTGCCGCCTCGACAACAAGCCCATCCTCTGGAATTATTTTCAAGAGGTCCAGCGGCGGCGCGTGTATGATATTTTCGCCGCCCTCAACAAACTCCGGTTCCATCCCTGGTACCGCGACGTGTTCATCGCCAACAACACCACCATCAGCCGGAACCTGGGTAGTTCGGTCAAGACACTGGTGGTCCGCAGTGCCACCGACAGTTCGATGCTCTGTGTCATCGGAAATTTCGATGTAACGGCCCAATCCCTTTCATTCACGTTCCCTGCGGCCGGTACCTGGTACTCTTATTTGAATGGCGGCACTTTCAACGCCACGGGGGGGTCACAGACACTGAACTTGCAACCTGGCGAGTACCATGTGTTCCTGAACCGTAATCTGGTCAATGCCGTTGTGACATCAGACGGAGGGCCCCGTACGAACCCAGCCGGGTTTCAGTTACGGGTTTTCCCCAACCCGCTGTCCGCTGCCTGCTGGCTGGAACTGACATTACCCGAACCGGAGCGGGTTCGGGCCGATCTCTACGACGTCACCGGACAACATCTGGGTGTCTTGCTTCAGACGGGTCTGAACCGCGGGGTTCACCGTATTCCGCTTGAGGCCTCCGTGAGAATCCTGCCGGCCGGACGTTATTGGGTCCGGATCACATCGGCCAAGGGCAGCCAAACCACTTCCTTTATCAAACCCTGAACCTGCTATGAACAGAGCCGTATCCGAACAAGCCGGGCGGAAGACCGCTGCCATCGAGAAGATCAGCCATCTCGAGTATTTCAATATTGCCGTGTCGGTAGACTGTGTCATCTTCGGATATGAAAACAAGGAGCTCAAGGTTCTGCTCATCCGGTCAGACCTGGAGGAGTTCGACGGGCTGTATTCATTATTGGGCGATCTGGTCCGTCCGGACGAGGACCTCGAGGCTGCTTCTTACAGGGTACTGAAGCAGCGGACCGGTCTGGATGATGTTTACCTGGAGCAGGTACAAACCTTCGGGGGTATCGACCGCCACCCGTCGGGCCGTGTGATCACAACGGCTTATTACTCTCTGGTCGATGTGCAGAATCACCGCCTGCAGATCAGCCTGAATGAACTGAATTGGTATCCGGTAGGTCAGATCCGGAAACTGGCCTTCGACCACAAGCTCATTCTGGACACCTGTCTGAAGCGATTGCAACTGCAGGTGATGGAAAATCCGGTCATATTCAACCTGCTGCCGGAACGGTTTTCCCTACGACAGCTGCAGGAGCTCTATGAGGCGATCCTGGGCGTGGAACTGGACCGGCGGAATTTCCGTAAAAAGATATCTATCAAGGACTGGCTGGTCGACGTGGGCGAGATGGAAACGGACGTCCCGCACCGCCCCGGCAAGCTGTACAAGCTCCGGCCTGAATTCCAACGGAAGCCCACCCGAAAGAAGGTTTCTGCGTCCCGGAGCGGGATATCCTGACCTTGTTTAATGAATTTAACCCGTTGCATTCCATTACTTAAACCGGGTTTCGCCGGATGGTTTGTGCTTAATATTATTATGGATCCTTAGCTGATTCGGACCCTTTCGAAACCCAAAATATTTTTTTTCGAAAAATTAAATTTGTTTTAACATTGTGTGCTTTATACACATTTAATCGTGTAGCGAATACATGATGTGTGTGGCCAACTGATTGCAAAAAAATTAATGATTGCTTATGTCCTTCCTACAATCTATGAGGGTGGTAGTGGTTATTGCTGCCATCTTTACCGCGCAATTTTCATTTGCCCAGAACAAGCTGGTCACCGGTAAGGTGACGGATGCCAAGGACGGATCTCCCCTGGTCGGTGCCACCGTTACGGCCAAGGACACCAAGATCGCCACGCAGACCAATGCCGAAGGCGTATTCCGTTTGTCGGTGCCAGCCTCGGTGAACACGCTTACCATCACCTCTGTCGGCTTCACGAGTCAGGATGTATCCATCGACGGTAAATCATCGGTGGATGTTTCGTTGGCCGTTAGCAACGCATCGCTCAGTGAAGTGGTCGTCGTCGGTTACGGCACCCAGAAGCGAAAAGAGGTCACTGGTGCCATTGCCAAAGTGGGCTCTGACAAGATTGCCAACGTACCGGCTCCCAGCTTTGAATCGGCGCTGGCCGGTAAGGCGGCCGGTGTACAGGTCATCACCAGCGGCGGTGCTGCCGGCTCCGGAGCCATCATCCGCATCCGCGGTATCAGCTCGATCAGTGTGCCGGGGGATCCGCTCTATGTGATCGATGGTCTGCCCATCGATGCCACCTACCTCGGTACCAATACACGCAACCGTCTGGGTCAGGACCGCAACCCGCTTTCCAATATCAACCCGGAGGATATCGAGTCCATCGAGATCCTGAAGGATGCCGGGGCAGCTGGTATCTATGGAAGCCGTGGTGCGAACGGTGTCGTGCTGATCACCACCAAAAAGGGGAAGGGCAACAAACTCCGTGTTAATTACGATGCCCGCGTGGGGATCGCTACCTATGCCGTGAAGCCCAATTTCGTGGACAAGAATACCTGGTTGGCCCTGCGCCAGGAAGCCTGGGAACTGGATGGCAATACCGGCCTGCAGCAGAACCTGCCCGGCAAGTCCGGCGGCTTCCCGCTCTCTCAGGCCCTGAACAACCCGGGTACCGATTGGTGGGACCTGGCCACCCAGAGGGGTTTCAACCAAAGCCATAATGTATCCGTGACCCAGAACATCGGCAAGTTTGGACTTTACGGTAGCCTCAATTACTCCAATAACAACTCGTATATCGTCGGTAATGATTTCACCCGCTATGGTGCCCTGCTGAATGTGGACTATAAGGTGATGAAGGACCTGACCATCGGTGTGAAGGGTCAGTATTCAGAAGGGGTGAGCAACCTGCTGAACAATGCCTGGAATGGCGGTCTGGGTCTCGCGATGAGCACCGGCCTTCCGTACTATCCCGTATACAATGCCGACGGCTCGTTCTTCCGTACGGACGGTTTCGGTACAACCTGGGATTTCGGCGGTGGCAACAACCTGGTCGCCCAGCGGGAAAGCTCCGACTACCGCACCTATGAGAAGCGCGGTATCGCTGGTATGAACCTCAGCTATCGCGGGATCAAGAACCTCACCATCACGGCCTCAGGTCAGTACGAGCAGAGCAATAATTTCTGGTATGGATTCCGCAATGCCTGGATCCTGAACCGCCCGGCCAACAACCCCGGTCTGGCCGAGGAAAGCCGCGACAAATACACCAACTACTGGTTGAACGCGACGGCCAATTACAACTGGCAGATCAACAGCAACCACAAGGTCAACTTCCTCCTGGGTGCCGAATACCAGGACCAGCAGACCGAGAACCGCTATGTAGACGTACAGCGTGCCAACAGTCCCATTTATGACGGCGGCAAGAACGCCGAGTACGATAGTCTTATCAGCGCCCGTCAGTTCAATACCACTTTTCAGAAGCGGTTCCAGAGTTTTCTGGGTCGCATCAATTATTCCTACAAGGGCAAATACATCCTGCAGGCGTCCGTCCGTCGGGATGCGTCGTCCGTATTCCGTGGCAACAACCGGTTCGCTTATTTCCCCGCCGTGTCCGGTGCCTGGGTGATCTCGGATGAGCGTTTCATGGATAACATCAAGGGGAAAATCAGCTTCCTGAAGTTGCGCCTGAGCTGGGGACAGACCGGATCCTCCAACATTCCCTGGAATGCCGGATATCCCTCCGTTTCCTTGCAAGGTCCCACCTACAATGGGGTACAGTCGATCGTCCGCAGCAATCTGGGTAATCCCGACCTGCGGTGGGAGACTACCAACAACCTCGATGCCGCACTCGAATTCGGTTTCTGGAATAACAAGGTGAACGGAGAGCTCGCCGTTTACCGCAAGACGACCCGCGACCTGCTGCTCGAAGTTCCCGTCAATCTCTACAATGGTATCGGCGGTAGCCAGTGGCAGAATCAGGGTTCCGTTCTCAATGAGGGTATCGAGTTCACCCTGAATACTACGAACGTACAGACGAAGAATTTCAAGTGGACGACCAGCTTCAATATCGCCCGCAACTACAATGAGGTACTCGATATCGGATCGCTGCTGCCCGATGCCATCGGCGGGGGAACCAACGAAACCCGTATCGTACCGGGCTATCCGGTGGGCACAATCTTCACGGTCCGCTACTATGGCGTCGACCCGGCCGATGGGCTTCCGATCTTCCTTGACCGGAATGGCAAGCAGACCAAGGTCCTCAATGTAAACTCCGTAGGGGGTGACAAGGTCCCCGTAGGTTCCAACATCCCTGATTTCATCGGGGGCGTGACCAACGTATTCCGCTACAAGGATGTGGAACTCAGCACCCTCTTCACCTTCCAGAAGGGGGGTAAGATCTGGGACAACTCCGGAAAGCGGAACATGGGCTTCATCACCGACTGGCAGATCTATTCCTTCTATGTCGGTAATTACTGGCGCAAGCCGGGCGATGTGGCCAAGTATCCCCGTCCCACCATCAAAGGCTATCCCGGTGTGGAAGGCAATCCCTGGAGCAACAACTCATCGGTTCAGGTTTTCGATGCCGACTTCCTCCGGCTGAAAGAACTGACACTCTCCTGGTACCTCCCGAAGAATCTGATGCGTAAGATCAAGATGACATCCGGTAAGGTCTTCTTCACCGGCTACAATCTGCTTCTGTTCACGGAATTCCCGGTGGGTGATCCCGAGGGCGGCCGCGACGGCGAGAACGACGCAGCCCGCAATCAGTCGCCCAACGCCTACTTCCTGAATCTGCCCCAGCAGAAGTCATTCAATTTCGGCATCAACCTCTCCTTCTAACACCGAAAAATGCAAACCATGAAACTGTCAATGCATAAACTGATTGGATTCTTCGCGGTATCGGCGATCGCTTTCACCGGTTGCAAGAAGATCGAGATCACCCCGAAGAACATTGTTCCTCCAGCCGATGCCTTCAAGGCGGAGGCGGATGTGACGAAAGCCCTTGCCGGCGCCTATGCGGAACTCCGGGAAGGCAATTACTACGGCAACAGCGTGCAGCGCATTGCACAATACCTCAGCGATCAGGCAGATGGCAGCCAGCTGACCGGTTACGATGCGGACATCTACAATTTCCGGTCGAGCCCCGATGCCGGTACCGGCGGGATCTATGCCAGTCCGTATGTCGTCATCCAGCGCGCCAACACGGTGTTGGAGAATCTGAACCTGGTAGGTACCACCCTGAAGAGCCGGTATGAAGGGGAGGCCCGGTTTCTTCGTGCACTCGGCCATTTCGATCTGGTCAAGTTCTTTGCGCAGCCCTTCGGCTACACGACCGATAACAGCCATCCCGGCATCGTGATCAAGGTCACTTCCGCTTTCGAAGGAGCCCGTACACGCAACACCGTTGCGGAGGTATACAACGCGATCCTATCTGACCTGCGTGCCGCCAACGATCTGCTTCCTGCTGCGACCGGTCCTTACTATGCCAATCGCAATGCCGCCCGGGCCCTGTTAGCCCGCGTGTTCTTCCAAATGAACCGTTTCGACAGTGCTTATTTTTATTCGAATCTGGTCATCACATCCGGCGCGGCCACCTTCGATAACACATCGGCGTTCATTACCCGCCGGTTCGACAGCACGCTGTCGGGCAGCATCAAGAACCCGGAGGCTATTTTCACCCTCGGTAACGAATCCAATGCCGTTCAGCCATGGGGTGGTCTACGCAACAACACCATCGACAGCCTGAATCTGGGTCTGCCGGTGACCAATGCCACCTACCTGGCCGGCACCCTGAGCAACGACCTGCGTCGTGCCTGGTACAGCCAGAACAGCTCCGGCGTAAAGGGCGTGAAGAAGTACAAGAACCCGAAGTTCGTCCTCCCGCTCCTGCATGTTACCGAGATGAAGCTGATTCGTGCGGAGAGCGCCGCTGAGCTGAACCTGAACCTGTCCGTTGCCATCGGCGACATCAACGATATCACCAACCGGGCTTATGGTGGTTCCGTGGCCCCCCTTCCCGGCAGCGCTACGGCGGCACTCATCAAGTCGCTGGTGCGTGACCAACGCAAGTTGGAAATGATCTACGAGGGAGACGACCGTTTGCAGCAGATCAAGCGTATCGGAGCCCGCGGTGAAGTTTCCGGCGTGGGCACAGCCCCCTGGAACTGCTGGGGCCTGGTCTTGCAGTTCCCCGCATCGGAGGTCAACATCAACACCAATTTCGTCACCAACCCCCAGGGCAACTGTTCCCGCTAACCTTTAAAAGATTGTCGTATGAAGAATAGAACCTCACTACTCAGCCTTTTTGCCGGCCTCACCCTGTTGCTGGTGGCCGCCTGGTCCTGCAAACCCGAGGAGCTAAAGGATTTCACCGCCGTGAACAATGGTGATGTATCCCGCCTTATCGGAACGTGGAGCGGTATCTCCGTGAACCAGCGGGATGTGGGTGCGGAGAACAAAAACTTTCCGTACAAGAGTCAGGACATCACCGCGCCCATGCAGTTTGGGAACGTGAAGCTGACGCTCAACGGTACCACATCGGGCACCTTCTCCATCAATTACGGAACAGCCCCGCAGTTCTTCAAGTTCAGCAGTGGCAACTGGTCGGTAGACAACCCCAGCAAGGTGGGCACGCTGTACCTGGTGAACGGAACCGACAGTATGGTCATGACCATGGGCTCGTACCAGTACCTGTTGCAGAACCGGATGCAGCTGAAGCAGGCCAAGACACTGCTCGGAAAGCCGGCCATCATCTATGAATTCACCTTTTCCAAATAATACTTAAAGCACCTGCTATATGAAAAGAATCCTTTCCATCCTGACCCTGCTGGTTGCCACGATGCAACTGCAGGCCCAGACTTCCGGGGCGGTGATCACGACCATCCCCGCCAACTTCACGGCGCTGGACCAGGTGAAGATCATCGTGGACGTATCGGCTGTGGGTAATCTGGCCGGACGCGAGCCCCTGTACATCTGGACCTGGAACCCCGGTGATCCGGCACCCGGTAACGGTTCGTGGGACAATTCGAACGAAGCCCGCCGAATGGTGAAGGAAAGCACCAATCGCTGGAGCTGGACCATCACCCCGGCCGACTACTACGGCGTTGCTCCCGGCAGTGTCACCCGCCTTCAGTTCCTGGTCAAGGCCAAGGACGGTACCGGTGACCGTAAAACGGACGACCTGAGTTTGAATGTCGCTCCATTGATCTTCACGCCCACCGATTTCCGGACCTTCCCCTCCGTGGCCGGCCAGAACGAGTTGCTGACCGTGTATTTCGATCAGAACCTCGTGACCAATGGTGACATCAATACCCTTCGTATGACCCCCACGGCTGCCGAAGTACGGATCTTCAATACCACCGGTGCACAGGTTGGCCCGATGCGTACCTATCCGGTCGCTGCAGCCGGTGCCCGCGTTTACGCCTTCGCCACCCTTCCGAAGACCGATTTCGCCGTTCCCGCCGGTACCCAGATCAACAAGATGGTGGTCGTTTACCGGGGCACGCTGCTCGATCCCAACGGAGCGACCGTCAACGTTTCCTCCGTCGCGTATGAGAAACTATTTGACGACCTGAAATAATCGTGACCGCATCTGACAAACTCTATAAAAAAACGCACATGAGACTCAATAAAATTCTGACCGGGATGTTTGCAGCACTCGTCGTGTTCTCCTTCGGTTGTAAGAAGACCGA